>JANNVG010000035.1:0-3338 GCA_031414395.1 Fimbriiglobus sp. | reverse complement strand
GGGGGCTGATTCTGAATCACCAGAATCAGCCCCCTCACGGGGGCCGCTCGCCAAAACGAGACCGTTACCCCAAATCGAACAGCAGCACTTCGCCCGGCTCCACGCCCGTCAGGTTGATCGCTTCGCCTTCGACGGCCACCGCGTCACCGGCGGTCAGATGCTGGCCGTTCACGTCCGCCGCACCCGTGGCCACGTGCAGCCACACCCCGCGGCCCGGCGTCATGTCGTAACTCAGCTTCGTGCCCGCCTCCACCTTCGCCGTGTTCAGCAACACGTCCTGTCGCACCGCCAAGCTCCCGTCGCGGCCGTCCGGCGACACGGTCAGCGTCCACTGGCCGCCCGGCGCGTCGGCGAACGACTTCTGCCCGTACCGCGGTGTGTGCCCCTTCTTGTCCGGCACGATCCAGATTTGCAGCAGGTGAACCGGCGTGGTGGCGCTGCTGTTGAACTCGCTGTGCGCCACCCCGGTGCCCGCGCTCATGTACTGCCACTCGCCGGGGCGGATGGCCGACCCGTTGCCCATGCTGTCCTTGTGGGCCAGCTCGCCGCTCAGCACCCACGTGAGGATTTCCATGTCGCGGTGCGGGTGCGTGGGGAACCCGCCGCCGCCGGCGACGATGTCGTCGTTGATGACCCGTAGCGAACGGTAGTGGGTGTTCGCCGGGTCGTAGTAGTCGCCGAAGCTGAACGAGTGCCAGCTCTTCAGCCAGCCGATGTCGGTCCGCCCGCGGTCGCCGCCCTTCCGAATGGTGAACATGGCCGAAGCCCCGATGTGGTGACGGCAAGGTCCAGGCCGTCGCAGAGGAATACCGGCTTTGGCTGAAGGGCTTTCAAGCAGGATTCACCGCCGAGGGCACATGAGGGCACGAGAGTAAGACAAAGCATCGAGAAAAACATCTCACGCAGAGTCGCAAAGACGCAGAGAGAACAGAACTCCCGGTTGAACACTGTCTTCCAAATTCTTCTCTCTTGGTTTCTCTGCGTCTCTGCGGCTCTGCGTGAGCCTCTGCTCTTCCCTCATGTGCCCTCTTGTGCCCTCGGCGGTGAATCCTGTCTTCTTCACACCCCGGCCACCCACGCGCCATGGAAGCCATACGGCACCCGCGTCGGCAGATGCACCCGCGCCACCGGCTTCGCAGTCATGTCGGCCGCGTCCGTCACCAGCAGCTCGCTCTTGTCCGACGACTTATCGTACACGAACGTGAGCAGCCAGCCGGCGTCTTCGCCCTTGCCGTCCGGGTTCGGCACGAACACCCCTTCCCCGCCGAACCGCCCCTGGCCGTAGGTGTGGTCACTGAACTTGCCGGTCTTGAGGTCGAGCTTCCGCAGGCCGTCGAAGAAGTCGCCGTCGCCCACCCCGACGTACCCGTACCGCACCTCCTGGCCGACGAGCGCATCGTTGTGCCGGGGGAACTCGGCGACGAAGTCGTGCAGCGGCTTCTCCGTCAGCTTGTCCGTCTTCAGGTTGAGCGTCCACTGGTACGGCACGGCGGTGTTCGGCGTCTTGTCGTCGTCCTTCTCGCCGAAGGTGAGCGCGCCGGGGAACCGCGGGTAGCGGCAGCCGACGACGGTGATCTCGTCGCCGCTCTCCCAGGCGTTGAGTAAGTGAAACGCGAACGCCGTCTTCGCCTCGAACGTCTTCGGCTTGGCGTCCCCGTTCCGCGGCACCACCACCCAGCGGGTCGGCTGCCCCTTGTCGAAGAACCAGGGCGACTCGCCCTTGAGCGCCCGCTTCATGTCGAACGTCTCGGGCCACGCCGGGAACAGGGCGTAGTTCTTGGTGATCACGAAGTCGTGGATCATCGCCGACTTTTCGAGCGGCACCTTCACCGTGCGGACCAGCTCGCCCTTGGGGTTGATGGTGCTGAACAGGACGAACGGGCCGTTGGCGTACCCGAAGGCCAGCATCTCGCCGGTCGCCGGGTCCACCTTCGGGTGGGCGGTGAACGGGTGCTTCAGCTTCTTGTCGAACGTGTACGCGCCCACCGTGCCCAGGTCGGGGAGCGTGAGTTCATACGGTTCGCCCGCCTCATACAGTGCGAGCAGCTTGGCGTTGTGATGCACCAGGGCGGTGTTCGCCGGGATCTGGAACGGGTTCTCGCCGGCCATCGCCTTCTTCATGTCCGGCATCTCCAGGATGCCGGTGTACAGCGCCTTGCCCGCCTTCTTCTCGTCCGTGTACTTCTTGGTCTGGATGAAGCGGTTGCGGTAGCTCGCCTTGCCGCCGGCCAGCCGCACGCCGTGGATCATGCCGTCGCCGTCGAACCAGTGGTAGTTGCCGATGGGGTCGAACTGCGGGTTCGGCCCGTTCCGCACGAACATGCCTTCGAGCGCCTTCGGCAGCGTGCCCGTCACCTTCAGGTTCTCTTCGGTGAACTCCTCCCGCACCGGGGCGAAGTTGCCTTCGAGGAACGGGCTGAGTGGCTTCTTCTTGGGAGTGTCCGCGGCGAACGCCCGGAGGCCGGGGTGAAGGGCGGCGGCGGCGGCGGCCGATGCGAGCAGGAAGCGACGACGGGAGCGAGCCATGCGCGGACCTCCGGGGGTAGTGATGTTGTAGGAGACCTCACCCCCCGTCTCGGAGAATGGCGAGCCGTGCTCCGTGAGGAGCCGGGTTCTGAACACACCCGGCTCCTCACGGAGCACGGCTCGCCGGATCGGAGGAGGGGGACGGGGGGTGAGGTCTCTTCGCCTACCACCCGCCCCCGCCGACCGCTACAATTCGCCCCGCACCCAGAGGTTTCCCTGTGTTCCGCGTCGGGTCCGGGCACGACACCCACCGCCTCGCCGACGGCCACCCGCTCATCCTGGGCGGCGTGAAGATCGACCACCCGCAAGGGCTGGTCGGCCACTCCGACGCCGACGCCGTGCTGCACGCCGTCACGGATGCGCTCCTGGGGGCGCTCGCGCTGGGCGACATCGGCGACGCCTTCCCCGACACCGACCCTCAGTGGAAGGGGGCCGACAGCCGCCTCTTCCTGTGGGCGGCGCTCGACCACGTGAACCGCCTGGGCTGGAAGGTGGTCAATCTGGACGTGACCGTGTTCGCCCAGCGGCCGAAGCTCGGCCCGGTGAAAGCGACGATGAAAGCGAACTTGGCCGACCTCCTCGGCGTGCCGCCCGACTGCGTGAACGTGAAGGCGAAGACGGGCGAGGGCGTCGGGCACATCGGCCGCGGCGAGGCCATCGGCTGCCACGCGGTGGTGCTGATGGAGAAGCGGAATTAGCCACGGATGAACACGGATGAAGACACGATTCAATGCAGAAGGCCGAGAGCAATGAGGAAGGCAGGAAGGCAGGAGTGAACAAAGACTGTCTTCTCCTGCCTTCCTGCCTTCCTC
>JANNVG010000034.1:0-7642 GCA_031414395.1 Fimbriiglobus sp. | reverse complement strand
GGGCCCGCCCGATGGGGGGGGTGTGGGGGGGACCGCGCGGGGCGCGCGGGGAGCGGACCCCGCTCTGGGCGTGCGCGGACCACCCTCTCGACCGGCCGTCAATTCCCGGTGGCCACTTTCACGGTGAAGCCGAGCACGGCGAGGACGACGCCGATGATAATCGCGATGTAGGCGTACTTCTTCGCGCCGGCCGAAGCCGCTTCCGCTTCGGCCGTCTTCCCTTCGGCGACCAGTTTGTTCACCTTGGCCGCGTTCACCAGGGCGAGCGCCCCGAGCGGGAAGAAAACGAACGCCGACAGGATGGCGATGAGCAGGTTGTTCGGGGTCGTCTGGGATCGAGTGTGGGCGGGTGCGGCGGCGGACATGTGGAATTCTCCCGGGTGAAATGGGCGGCAATACCTAGCACCCCATTCGGGCGGGAGAACCGCTGAGCCGGGCCGTTCGCCCGCCCGCTGCCGCCGATGCCGACACCCGTCAACTTTCGCAATCGGCCACGTGATGGCCCGCCTCAACCTTGCCGTCCCATCCGCCCGTCGGTATCCATTTGACCGACCGTGCGGCCGAGCTGAATCTCACCCCGATTCGTCTCTCGTCGTCCGCCGTCCGGTTGTCCGGAAGTGAGGAGACCGATGTTCGGGTTCATGAAGCCGGAGGCCGAGTCGCTCGGCTACCGCTCGCTGTACTCCCGGCTGTGCCAACACCAGCGGCGGCACTACGGTCTGCTCTCCCTCCCGTTCCACAGCTACGAGGCGGTCTTCCTCTACACGTGTGCGGTCGACGCCGGCCTGTTCCCGGCGGACGTGATCCTGCCGCGGCGGTGCTGCCGGCTCCGCCACGACCGCCGACTGGCGGGTGCCACGGACGAGGCCGCCGGTCGGTTCTGCGCGTCGGTCGCGGTGCTGCTCGCCGACATTAAGCTGCAGGACGACATCCGCGACGGGTGGGGCCTGCTCGCCCGCGTCGCCCGCCGTGTCCTCCGCACGCCGATTGCCGCCACCGCCGACTACTTCCAAACGCTCGACCCCGAGTTCGGTCGGCGGGTGGGCGAGGAGATCGGCCGTCACCTGGAGAGCGAACGCGACGGCCGCGAGCGGGGGTTGGGCGAGTACGTGCGGCCGACGGCCGAGGCGTTCGGGTACGTGTTCGGGTTACTGCCGCGGGGGGTGGGAGAGGCGGACGACGACGGGCACCTGTTCGCGGTGGTCGGCCGTCACTTGGGGGCGGCACTCATCGCGTACGACTGCGCGTGCGACTGGCGGGACGACCGGCGGGCGGGCACCTTCAACCCCGTGACCACCAAGGCCGGTGAGAAGGACGCCGCCCGGCTGTGCGTCGAAGAACTGACCACCCTGGCGGAGGCGTGCGAAACGGCGTTCGGGCCGCACGCCCGGAGCGCGGAACTGGCGAGATCGGTGGCGCGGTCGGTCGGCGGTCAGTTCGGGGTGCCGGCCGGCGGGGTGCTCTGCCCGGCGGCGGACGCGGACGTTCTCCCCGGAGACACGGTGCTCAACTTCGGATGCTCGATGCCGGTCGACCACGGCAGCAGTGGGTGCTGCGGGTGCGGGCGGCGGGCACCGACTTACGTGAACATGAACCAGAAGGAGACCGGCTGCTGTTGCGCCGCGGCCGGCATCGGCGGGCTGATCATCCTCGGGCTGGCGATGCTGAAAGGGGCGGGCGATGGCGGCGGGTGCAAGTAACCCGTCAGCTACTTGATCCGCTCGATCGTGTCCGGCACGGGGCGGACGAGCGGGGGGGCGGTGGTGTCGGTGGTCACGAACTTGGTCACATCCCACAGCAGCGTGCCCAGCTTGGCGTCGAGCGACACCGTCTTCGTGCCGCTCGGCGTGAAGGCGGCGGCCACCGCCGGCGACGTGTGCTTGCGCAAGGTGGCCACGTCAAGTCTCGCCGGAATGTCCCACAGCTTCACCGTGCCGTCGGTGCTCGCCGTCGTCGCCCACCGCCCGCCGGGGAGCATCGCCACGCTTCGCACCCCGCCGTCGTGCCCCTTCAGTTCGGCGAGTAGCTTGCCGTTGCCGTCCCACACCTTCACCCGCTTATCGTCCCCGCCAGTCAGGATCAGCTTGCCGTCTTCGGCGAACGCCACCGCCGTCACGCTGGATGTGTGTGCCTCCCACTTCGCCCGCACTTCGCCCGTGCTGAAGTCCCACAACACCAGTTGCCGATCCGCCGCAATCGCCGCGAGCTTCCGCGCCGGCAACAGCGCCACCGCGTGAACCGCCTTCAATTCCAGCCCTTCCAGCCGGCGGATCTCGGTACCCTTCACCGCGTCCCACCACACCACCGCGCCGTCGTACCCGCCGGTGAGCGCCTTCGTTGCGTCTCCGGTGAGTGCCACCGCCGACACGAGAGACAGGTGCCCGCTCAGCTTGGTCAACTCCCGCCCGCTGGTGATGTCCCACACCCGCGCCGTGCCGTCCACGCTCCCGCTGATGGCCCGCGTGCCGTCGGCGTTCAGCCCCACCGCCCACACGCTCGCCGTGTGCCCCACCAGCCGCTTCACGTCGCGCTTCGCCTCCACGTCCCACACCCGCACGCTGCGGTCCGAGGCCGCCACGAACGCCCGCTTGCCGTCGGCCGTGAACACCGCCGCGTTCGCCCCGTCGCCGAGCGCTTCGAGCGGGTCGAGTTCGCCGGTGTTGTCGGCCCGGTTGCCGCCGTTCGCGTTCGCCTGGAAGAGCACACCCAGCCGCAGTTCGCGCACCACGTCGCCGAACCCCTGTTGCCAGATCTGCCGGCTGACCGTGCCGCCGCTCACCCGCAGGGCACCCACGTTCTTCTTCAGCACGTCGCTCGTTTCGATGCGTTGCCGGAACGCTTCGGGTTCCAATCCCACCTCCGCCGCGGCGAACGCCAGGTCGATGTCGGCCTCGAATTTCAGCGTAATGGTGCTGACCGCCTCGAACCGGCTGACCTTCGCGCCGGTCTTCGCCACGGCGTCGGCGTACCTCTTGCCGTCCTCTTCCATCTGCGCCAGCACCTTGTCTTTGCCGGGGTAGAGTGCGGAAATGACCTCCGCGTCGGATCGCCCGAACGCCTTCGGGTTCTTCTCCAGGTGGTCGCGGACCTGATCGGCCTTCGGCAGAATGCCCGTGACGTGGCAGCTCATGCACGACACGCCCGCCTCGACGGCTTTGTCGGGTCGCTTCGGGTCGCTCACGATGGCGGTGGGCGCTTTGTTGAGGCGGTCGTTGGTGGCGTTCACCAGCATGAAGGCGTGCAGGCCGTTCGGCAGGGCGAAGATGACCTCCCCGCCGGCGTGCTGGAATCCGCTGTCCACCGCGCCCGGCCCGAGGGGGAAGGCGAACACGTTGCGGCGGTCGGGCGGCTGGGTTTGTGTGCGCTCGGTCAGGTTCTGCGGCGGCTCGTCGAAGTCGTAGCTCCGCCAGTACGCGCCGTGAACGGAGTCGTGGCGTTCGAGCACGCGGTTGAACCGCGACACGCCGGAGCCGTTGAACGCCGCCCGCATCACCCGCTCCTGCTGGATGTTCACCGCGGCATCGACTTTCAACTGCTTCTCCAACTCCGGCAGGTTGCCCGGCAGCACGAGCAGTTCGTAGTAGAGCGGGGCGCGGCTGGCGGTGGCGACGAACCAGTCGGCCCGCACGACCGGCAGCTTGCTGGCGGTGTTCACCATCACCACGCGGTCGGCGGCGGTGTCAGACAGCACACCATACGGGTAGTCGGTCAGCACGCGGTTCCACAGCGCCGCGTCCCACATGTACCAGCGCAGGTCGATGCGGAGGACCGTCTTCGCCGCGTCGATGGGTTCGGGGTTGCGGACCTTCGGGTGCCACGAGAGCGAGTTGACCAGCTTGGCGAGGGCGTTGCGGTACGTCTGCAACTCGTCGTCGCTCAACCCGGCGTTGTACAGGTGGTTCAGGGTGAAGTAGCGGACGAACCGGCGGCTGCGGCGGTCTGTCTTCTCCAGGTCAGTGACAATGGCTTGTCGCACGTCGTCGGCGGTGATGGGCGTGCGGGCGGTGGCGGCTTCGAGCTTCGCCCCGGCGTTCACCCAACTCTTCAGCGTGGCGAGGTCGGCGTCACTCACCCGCGGCTTTTCGCCCGGCGGGGGCATGGTGCCATCGGCGATGCGGCGGAGCAGGGGGGAGCGGTCGGCGTTGCCGGGGAGCAGCTTCTTGCGGTCGATCAGCTTGGCGAAGTCGAGGGCGTAGTTGAACCCGCCTTCGATGGCCCCGTCCTGCCCGTGACAGCGGTGGCAGTGGGTGTCGAGGATTCGCTTCGCGTCGGCCGTGGTCGGATCGGCGGGAATGGCAAACGCGGGGAGCGCGAGGGCCACGAGCAAGGCGATTCGGCGCACGGCAAGCCCTCGGGGTGTCATCACATTCCGACGTTTCGCACCGACCGACAGTTTCGCTGTTCAGGCTACTCGGAATGCCTGTCCGACACTACCAGCATCCGTAACAAGGGGGATGTCTGATCGATCACACCCCGGTTCGCCCACGATGAAGAAGTTTTTCTTCGAAGCCTTCATCTGGGTTCGCGAGCGATTTCGTGTCGCACCCCTGTGGCTGAAAGTGCTGTACGGGTTGCTTGGGCTGGTGCTGCTCGCGGCGTTCGCACTGCTCCTGTCGCAAACCAACAACTTGGGGGAGTGGTTCAACAAACTGCCCGACGCGGCGAAAGGGGTTGTCGTGTTGGGGTTGTTCGCCATCGCGCTGGGGACCACCGGCTGGGCACTGTTGGAATCGACCCGCGAGAAGCAACTGACCGACGAGAACGAGCAACTGAAGGCGAAGCTGGCCGCGGCCGAGGCGGAGGTGAAGCAGCACGACGACCTGATGGAGCGGCTGGTGAACGTGGAGTCGCGGGAGCGGTTGTGGCAGAAGGAGTGCAAGGTACCGCGGCCGCAGTTCATCCCGGCCGGGCAGCGGCGGGCGCGGTTCGTGACCGTGTTGAACCTGAAAGGCGGGGTGGGCAAGACGACACTCACCGCCAACCTGGCCGCCGGGCTGGGGTTGGCGACGAAACCGTTGAAGGTGTTGCTGGTGGATGTCGACTTCCAGGGGACGCTCGGCACGGCCACCGTGGACCCCGCCCTCCGACAGATTCAGGAGGTGAATGACCACTTCGTGCACCGCCTGCTCAAAGCCGAACAGCCCGACGACACCCACCTGCCGAGATTGCGGATGGGGATGAGCGGTGTGCCGTCGGCCCAAGTGATCCTCGCGGCCGACTCGCTGGACCGGGCGGAGTTCGAACTCCAGGCGGTGTACTTCTTGGATGAGGAGCGGGACCCGCGGTTCCGGTTCGTCACCCACTTCCACCGCGACGCCGTCGTCAACGAGTACGACCTGGTGGTGTTCGATTGCCCGCCGCGGGTGACCACTTCCGTGGTGAACGCCCTGTTCTGTAGCGACGCCATCCTCATCCCCACCCGGCTGGACGGTGGGTCGATCAACGCCGTGCCTCGCACGATCAACTGGGTGAAGAGTTTCGGCCCCCTCTGTCCCGCCGCAGTCGTCGGGGTGGTGGCCACCCACGTGACCGTCCGGCAGGGGAAGCTGTCGAAGGGCGATCAGTTGAGCTATGACCGCTTGCGAGACGAGGTACAATCGAGCTACGGCACGGACGTGCTGTTCAAGGAGGTGGTGCGGTCCACCCCGGACGCACTCAACCCCAAGCCGGGGGTGGTGGCCAGCACCACGGCGACCGGCCGACAGGTGTTCGCCAAGTTCGTGGCCGAATTCCGGAAGAGGATGTCCCTGTGACCACCCACCAACTCGCCGGCCTGTTCGACGCCCTGCGGACGACCCTGGGCCCGGTACTGAAGACGGACGGGTCGAAGGCGTTCGAGGACGTGGCCGAAGCCTTCCGCGAGCAGCCGGACCAGCCGATCAAGGAGTTCGTCAAGCAGGTGCGGAAGTCGGTCATGGCACCGTCGGAGAAACCGACCGGGGGCGCGAAGAAGTCGGCCGTCGACGTGAACGCCGTCATCGACCGCGTCCGCCGCGCGCGGGCCGGGGGCGAACCGTTCGAGCCGCTGGCCGACCTGGACGGGTTGACCGACCCGCAACTGAAGAGCGTGTTGGCCGCGTTCAACCAGAAAGGCACGAGCGGCAAGCTGAAGAACTTGGAGCGGGTGAGAGCGCTGCTCGTGCCGAACGGAACCGTCACGCCGACTCCGATTCCTCAACCGGCGACCGCGACGGACTTCACGCTCGTCGAACAAGGGGTGCGACTCTTCCACGAGTTGAAGGCCGACCCGAGTATCTCCATCTTCGACGTGCGGGCGCGGTTGGCCCCGATCCGCCAGTACCCCAAGCCGGTGGTCGAAGAGATTTCCCGGCGGGTGGGTTATACCCCGGACGACACCCGCGAGAAGACGTTCGACCGCATGCTGTCCAATTTGGAAGGCATCAAGATGAGCCAACTGCGGGCGAAGATGATCCTCAACTGACGACGTTAGGCGCACTTGCTCCCTTCGTCACCGTAGCCAATTCCGCCGCCTCGTCGCCGTCGGGCCTCGCTCCCGCTCCGCGGTCGCTCGACCACGACCTACAGCTTCGCCCACCGCAGTTTGGCGCTCCTGGCCCGCGGGTTTTCTAGCTTCTCCTGCTCGCTGGGGCGGATGGCTTCGTCCACGGCGGCGGAGTACACGCCGGCTCGCACGCCATCGCGGAAGGCCGTTTTCACCAGCCGGTCTTCCCCGCTGTGGAAGCTGAGGATGCCCACCACCCCGCCCGGCTTCAGGACCGCCGGCAACACCCGCAACAGTTGCGACAGGTTCGCCAGCTCGCGGTTCACCAGAATGCGGAGCGACTGGAACACCCGCGTGGTCGGCAGCATCACTTGCTTGCGGATCGGCCCGTGACCGGGGCCGAGCAGTGGTGTCACCGGGGCGGTCTGTTCGATCAGTTCGCGCAGCTCGTGTGTGCGCTCCAGCGGCTTGATTTCGCGGTACTCCACAATCGCCGCCGCCAGCTTCTCCGCCTCCGGCTCGTCGCCCAGTGCGGTGAAGGCCGCCGTCAGTTCTTCGGCACTCAGCGTGTTCAACAACTCCGCCGCCGTCCGCCCGCGTGTGGGGTCCATCCGCATGTCCAGCGGGCCGTCGCGCATGAACGAGAACCCGCGGTCGGCGTCGTCCACTTGCATCGATGACATGCCGAGGTCGGCCAGCACCGCGTCCACCTTCTCCACGCCTGCCGCGAGCAGCACCGCGGGCAGCCCGGCGAAGTTGCCGTGGTGGGCGTGGAACGGATTCCCCACCGCCGTCAGCTTCTCCGTCGCCCGTGGCAGGTGGGCGGGGTCCATGTCGATGGCGACGAGCAACCCCGTCGGGCCGACCCGTTGCAGCAGTTCGCACGAGTGCCCGGCGAAGCCGAGCGTGCAATCGACGACCACCTGCCCCGGCTGCGGGTTCAGCACCTGCAGCACTTCGGCCAGCATAGCGGGCAGGTGCTCGCCGGCGGGGGTGCTGCGGTCCTTGCGGGGCGGGCGGCGCTTGCGGTGGTACTTGCGGGCCATGCCGGTAGCATACTGGCGAACGGCACGACGTGGGTCCGCCGGGGTGTGGTCTGCTAGCACCCCCAGCGGGGTGGGGCAGAACCCACGCCGTGCCAGCACTGCCACTTCGGAACCCGCCGGCGGACCGGGCGCC
>JANNVG010000033.1:0-10014 GCA_031414395.1 Fimbriiglobus sp. | reverse complement strand
CCGAGTGGCTGAACTCGCTCCGGCGGAACGCACGCCCCGTCGAGGTGCCGGTCGGCCGGTCATCCGACACCAGCCAGCGGAAGAACCCCCGCACCGCCCGCACGTAGTGGTTCACCGTCTGCGGGCCGGTGCCGACGGCGGCACGGGCGGCGAGTGCCTCCACCGTCGCTCGCGGGAAGGTCCGTGCCCGCCCGTTACCCGTCGCTTCCAACCGATGCCGCTTGACGGCGGCGCGAACCCCCGCACCGGACACGCCGAGCAGCGCCGCCGCTTCCGCCGGGGTGAAGGATGACCGGCCGACCGGCACCTCGACGGGGCGTGCGTTCCGCCGGAGCGAGTTCAGCCACTCGGACGCCCGCGCCGGGTCCGTATCGGACGCGAACATGAACCCGCAGCCGTCGAGGAGGGCGGCGATCCTTTGCCGCGTCAGCCGGATGTGGTCGGTCGTGTCACCCTTCGCCTCCAACACGGCTTCGTAGTCGGTCAGGTGGTCGGCGAGCGGGCGGCGGGCGTGGTCTTCGGCCGGGTCGAACAGCCCACGCTGCTGGCGGTCGGCCCGCTTCACCAGTTCGGCGAGCATCAGGTTGGCGGCCGTCTTGTCCGCCGCCAGCGGCACCTTCTGCACCACCCCCTGGCCGTCGGTGTACTTACCGTACCACTTGGCCACCGGCTTGAGGTACTTCGTCCCGTCGGCGGTGAGGGGGTAGACCGACTTGCCCACCCGCACGTGCGGCTTGCCCTTCTGTGTGACAATTTCCGGGCTGGCGGGCAACGCCACGGTGTAGGTTGGTTTAACGAGCGAAGCCATGAGGCGGGTTCCCGAGTGGGGTGATTGAACGTACCGGGTTTCGCGGCGTCTTGCAACGAGCGTGGCCGGCGATCGAATCCGAATGCCGAGTTCTGTTTTTTCCAATCGTCGGCGGGCGGTCAGCCGCGGCCCCCGAACTGCCGTTCGGTCGCCAGCCGGGCGAGGTGGTCGGCGGCTCGCTGGCGGTCGGCCGGAAGCACCTCGAAGAACCCGCTGGTGGGTGACGCCTTCAGCCACCGCAGCACGTCCGCCCACTTCCATCCCGCCCGCGTGAGCAACTCGTGGAAGCAGTCTGAGTCGTCCCACACCGGCGGCGCGTCCGACACTCGCTCCCCAGCGGGGTGGGCGTCGGACTGCTCACCTGCAACCCCATCGCCCTCCGTCCGACAGCCGACACTCGCCGACACTCGCCCCGGACGGGCTGAAATCTCAACGTCTTCATCCGCACCCCGCGGGCGAGTGTCGGACGGGGCGGGATCGGGAGGGGGCACGTCGTCCGGGTCGAGTGTCGGCGAGTGTCGGGCGTCGGATGGAGGGTGCAGGACGAACACCCGCCCGGACCACCCGCCGCCCTTCGGCGGGGGGAGGTCTTCCCACTGGCCGACGCCGGCCAGCACCAGCGCTTGCAGCGCGGCTTCCGCCGCGTCCGCCGTCGGGTACTTCACCTTGTTGCTCCGCTGCAAGTCGCGGGGGCGCACCCGCCCGCCCTTCCGCCCCACCCACTCGGCCAGCATCCGCGCCGCGCGGTCCTCCGGCTTCTCCGACAGCATGGCGTACACCCGCTCGGCCTCCACCTCGAACCACCGCGCCAGCCCGATCCCCGCCGTCATGGACGCTTCTGTGATGCTGCTCCGGCCGGGGTTGCGGCCGGCGTCCGCCTCCGTCGTGCAGTGGTGAATCATTGCCAGCCGCAGCCCGATGCGGACCAACTTCGGGACGGCCGCGGCCATCCCCCCGCCGTCGTGCCCTTCAGCAACCGCCGCCATGTCGTCGTGAAACCGGGCGAACATCGCCCGCGCCGCCGCGTCCAGTAAGACGGCCGGGGCGGACGCCTTCGGGTCGAACGGCAAACGGCGGAGGGCGAGTACCACCTCGCGGAAGCGGGCGTCGGCGTCCGTGTCGGGTTCAGCGTCGGTCCACCGCACGCACAACTTGGGCGGCATGGCGAACACCAACCGGGCAGCGAGTCCGGAGTTCAGGTACGCCGGGTCGCTCAGCGCCTCAGCCAGGATGCCCGGCTGGATGCCGCCGGACACGGACGCCACCGCCCGCTTCACCCGCACGTCGCGGGGCACGCCGGGGGTGGCCGTCTTCCGCTGGTAGCCGACCGGCCGGCCGTCGAACATGCCCAGCCACTTGGCGGCGTCACTCCCCCCGCCCTTCGCCTTGTACCGGGCGAAGCTGCCGAACCAGTTAGCCAGCTCGTCCTGCACCAGCAGGATACCGCGGGGTGAGGTCCGCAAGTTCTCGATGAACCGCTCGATGGTCACGTCGTCGGCAGTGAAGTATTCTCGCACCGGCGGCACCGGCTTCTCCGGCCGCTCGCTACTCTTCTCTGTCATCCGCTCCCGGTACTCGGCGAGGGCGTCGGCGTACTCCGCTGCCGCCCGCTCGAACTCCTCCTCCAGCGCGTCCTCGATGGCGTGGGCGATGGCCGTCACCGGGTCGGCGGCGGGGGATTTGGCCGTCCCCGAATCGCCCACCACCACCGCCCACAGGGTCGGCACTTCGTTCCACCCGCGTTTCGGCCGGGCGACCAGCGCGCCACCGACGGCCGCTCCGACCAGCGCTAGGGCGGGCAGGGCGACGAAGCACGGGTCACACCCGACGGACGCGGCCACCGACGCGACGAACTCCCGCACCGCCGGCGGCAGTGCGTCCACCGGGAACGGGCGGTACGGCGGTACCACCACCGCACCGCCGGCCGGGTTCCCACCGTCCGCCGGCGGGGGATACGGGCGGAGATCGGCTTCGCGGAAGGTGACATCGGCTTCGCCGTTCTCACCGACGAAATGCACCACATAGCAGCCGCCCGCCAGCACTTCGGTGACGGTGCCGACGTTCTCTCGGTCGGCCGGCGACACCCGCTGACCGACGGCGAACTTCGCCCGACCCGATGGCGTGTCGAGCTTGGACGAATCAACCGCCACCGCCCCGGCGAGCAGCGCCGCCGCCAACTCCGCACCACGGTCGGGCCAAGTCGAGTCTCCCCGGTCGGCGCTCGTGAGCCACTCCCGCACGTCCTTCACCCCGGCCGGCGGCAGCGCCACCAGAACCCGCCGGCTGAGCGTTCTCGCCAGCCCAGTCGCCAGCCGCACCGCGGCCTCCCGTCCGGGTAGTGAACCGTCTGCCGCGGGCGGGTCGTTCTCCCCGACGATGACGATTTCCCGGTCTGGTGGCCACCCGGCGAACAGTTCGGCCAGTAGTTTCCCGCCGCCGTCCTTCGAGGGCCTGCCGACGGCGGACAGCCCGGCGGCGGTGAGTGCGGCGGCATCGGTCGGTCCCTCCACCACGAACACCGGGCCGGGCCGCTCCCGCCAGCCGGTCGGGAGGGTCAGCCCGCGGTGACCGCCCTTCAGCATCTTTTTGGTGTCCTTCGTGTCGCCCGGTGTGCGCTCGGTTAAGCCGATCACCACGTCGCCGGCGTCCACCTCCGGCCAGGAGGTGATGAACCGGCCGGACACGAACCCCGACACGCCGACCAGGGGCAGGCAGTCGAGCGCCCCGGCCGGCAGGCCGAGCCGGGCGTGAATCCAGTCGCCGGCGGTGGTGCTGAGAGACTTGGCGAGCCGCTTCGCCTCTGTCGGCCAATCTCGCATCGGCGTGAACTTGGCCCGCGGCGGGGGCGTCGGCCGCGGCTCGTCCGCCCGGCGGAAGTGGCGGAACCCGGCGGCGTCGGGTTCCTTGCTTACCTCCCGCCATCCATGGGCCGGTTCGCCGCGGCACAGGTGCAACCCGTCGGCGGTGGCGCTACACCCCTTGCTGCCGGTGTTGCACACCGGGCACGGGTTGGCTGAGGAGTAGCGGACTGCAATCGGCTGGCTTCCGCCGTTGCCCGGCGGGGTGGAATGGTGTACCGTCAAGGGTGTTCCTTCGGCGATACCCCGCGGGTCGCCACCGCGGGCCGGTCCTCGCCAGTGATGCGGAGGGGGACCGACCCGCGACGTTAAACGGGCGGTGGTTGTAGGGTGGTGGCGGTCACTTCTTGACGGCTTTGATCCGCTCCCACACGTCGCGGGCGGGCGAACCGGCGTCCACCCAGCGGCGGAGTTCGGCCACGTTCCACAAGGTGCGGCCGGACAGTTTGAACGGGCGGGGGATCAGCCCGGCGGCGTCGTAGGTGTTCACGCTCCGCTTGGACACGCCGAGCATTCGGGCCACCCCACCGGCGTCGGCGGCCAGGGCGGGCAGCTTCCGACGGCGCTTGCGGCGGGGCGGGGAGAGGGGTTCAGCCACGGGCCACCCCCTTGACTACGGAGGGAGGCCGGTCGTAGGTGGCGACGGGAACGGATGGCGGAGGGGGATAGGCGGCCTTCCGGCGTGCCAACCGCAGCAAGCCGCGGAGCAGGGCCGAACGGCGGACGGCGGCGGCGAGCAACCGCTGCACCGCCTCCGGGTCGGGGATGTGGTCGAGGGGGTCGTGGGTCAGGTTCACGGTCGGTCCTCCCGCGTCACGCGGACGCAAGAGGATCATGCCGGGGGTGGCTCCCACCTCACTCCCACTTGGCTCCCAAAAGTGGGATCGGGTGGGATTCAGCTCTCGACCGACACCTTCGCCACCGTCCGCGAGGCGGAGTCCACCGACAACCGCCACGGGAAGCCGGCCGGGAGGGAGGTTTGCACCCGGTGACAGGCGGACGTGACCGTTTGCGGGGTAACGGGGTCCGGCCACACCGCCCCGCCTGCCCCCATCAACTCATCAAACGAGGCGGTTTCCCGGTTCCAAAAGAAGGCGATGAGCGAGTACACCCTTCCGGCCGGCACGTCGTACCGCTGCCCTTGCCACCACAGCCACCGCCCGCCTTCCGGACCATCGGCTGGGGGTGGCGGCATGGTGCGGGGCACGTTCGGGGAAAGGGCGGATGGACCGCCGGCGGAACTCCCGGCCGGCGGGGGTGCCGGCGCTCCCCCTTCGGCCTGCCCACCCGTCCTGATCGGCGGCGGGTCGGGTGGGCGTTCGGGGAGTTGCTCGCCGCACCAGCTCCTCAGTCGGCGGACGACGGCGCGTACCGGCTCCAACCCGTTCAACCAACTTTGCGCCGGGGGTTGCGGGACCGGGCGAGTTCCGGCCACCTCGTCGGCGATGCTCCAGAAGGCAGCGAAGTCCTCTCCGCAATCCATCCGACCGATTCCGTTGAGTATCAACTGCCCGGTGGCCGTCTGGGAAGCCTCGTGTTCGTATCGGTCAATTCCTTGCAAATATTGTGCGCACAGGTCGTGGAGCCAGCGGACAGACCAACCCCGTCGCTCCCGCGACAGGATGAGGCGGGCGGCAGGGTCGAGCGGCGGGGACGGGCTGTAGGCTCCGACAGAGAAGATGATCCCCGACTGACAGCGGCGGATCAGCCTGGCGACCCGTTGTCTCGCCGGGGTGTCCCAGTAGTGGAGTTCATCGGGGGGGACTTCGGCCGGCCCGACAGGAGCCGGCGGGGTGTTTTGCGAGGGAACGGACGGTGGCAGTTCAGGCGGGTCGGGTGGGGCATCCGTCGGGCAAGTGATGCGGTCGCTGATCGGCCGCAGGCAGTCGTTGCCGAGCGATTGCCGGGCGTGTCCTAGCACCAGCCGGGCGGCTTCCCGCTCGTTGTCGGTCGCCGGCAACTCACAGGGCAGGAACTCATACCCGTCCGCCGGCCACACCAGGGCGGCGGCGAGCGCGGCGGGTAGTCCCCGTAGGCAATCCACCCCATCCCAAGACGCGAACAGGGTGGCAAGCTGTCCCTCCCCTCCGCCCCCGGCCAACACTCCCAACAGCGCCACACCCCGCGCAACGTCCTCGTTCGTGACGTGCTGCCTCATCATCCGCCCCGGCAGGTGGGCAGGCCCGCCCGACCAAGCCAGCCCGTCCCCCCAGCGGGCGAACGGCCCACCGTCGAACGGGGCAAGTACGCCCCAGGCGGGTTCGTGCGTCCGGGCTTCCGCCAGCCACCGGCGGGCGTCGGCCACCCACCGCGCCGTCAGCGATTGCACTTCTGCGAGCACGCCTACGGCCGGGATGAGCGCCGCCACCACCCCGGCCGAGTCCCCCGCCGCCACCGCTTCCGCCGCCGCCCTCCATCCCGCGTACCACCGGGCGCGGAGGGGGTGGAGTGCCGCGGTGAACTCCGCCCACAGTCGTTCCCGCTCACCGCCGAGTTCTCGCCCGCGGTCGCGGTGGGCGCGGTCTGCGACGGCCGCCGCTACGAACGCATCCGCCGAAGGCACGGGCGGGGTGACGCTCGGCAGGGCGGTCGTGCGGAGCGGGGTGTTCGGCAACAGGTTCGCAAACTCAATCGCCCGCGCGGAAGCCTCGAACAACCCGGTCGGCAGGGTGGCGTACCCGTACAGGTCCGGGAACGGCGTCGGAGTGGGCGGGTCAAGGAATCGCACCCCCGCCCCGCCAGTCGGGTCGTTCGCCCGATGCATGTAGAACACGAACCGCACCCATCGGGCAACCGGGTCGGGGTTGAGTGCCGCGGCCGGCACCGTCAGCACCCCGCCCGACTGGACAAGGCGGGAGAACAGCACCGGCGCGTCCGTGGTGAACGGCGGGAGTGCGTTCCCGGCTTGCTCGGCCAGCGTCAGGAACTCCGCAGGCAGGTGACGGGAGATCAAGTATTCGGCGTCGGCGTGGTGGTGTGCTAACAGCAAGCGGTCGAAGTCGAGTTCCATCGGAAACTCGCACCACTGGTGCGCCGGCGGCATCCGAAACGCATTCGCCACCTTGAGAACTCGGAATTCTGGATACCAGCGCAGATGAACGGGTGGTTCCGGTCGCCCGGCGGTCGGTCGAGGCGACCGTCGTTCCCACTCGCTGAGCGCTGCGAACCGGGCGTGCAAACCCTCGAACTGCTCACCAACCACGGACAAGTTCGGCGCGGTCGGCGGCGGCTGTTCCAACCTCTCGATGAGGAGTTCGACCGCCGCCTCGGTCGCGGAGAACAGGTCGGTGTTCAGCCGCGACCAGAGCACCCCCGGAATGATGTCGTCGCAAGGGGCTTGCATCTCGCCGAACTGGAAGCGAGTTTCACGCACCCGGCTTTCGTGAGGGTATCGCAGGAGAGCGGCGGAGAGCGGGCCGACTCCCGGTGCCGGGGCGGTGACGTTCACCCACCGCTCCCGACTCGCGTCCAGGAACGTGCGGGGGAAGTGAATCGCCAAGTGGAACAGCGTCGCCCACCACCCGCTCGGCTCGGCCGGCACCATCCGCCTGACGGCCGGGGGCAGCCGCAAGGTCAGGGCGTGGAGTTGGGAGAAGGTGGCGCGGAAGCTGTTCAGGTGGTGTTCCACCTCCAACCCCATGATGCGGGCCAGCATGTGTTCCTGCGGCATCAGGTAGGCGAAGAACGGCCCGTCGTGAGTCGTGTCGCGGTGTGCGTAGCGAGTCCCTTCGATCTGGTGGACGTGACCGGCCGGCACGTCCAAGAAGCGAGCAACGAGTCGCAGGTCATCCAAGCCGGGGGTATCGAAGGGGGAATACCCTTCGTGGAACAGACCGACAGCCGAAAGGGGCATTCTGCGAAACCGTTCCGCGTCACGGCGGAGGCGGTCGAGTATGGCGCGCAAGCCCGCCAGGGCTTGGGAGGTCTGGTAGGCCGACATGCGGCGGAGTCCGGGGGTGGGCCGGCCGACGGGCGGGGCGGGGACTCCTCCGCCACCGCCCGCCAAGCCGCGTAGTGCCATCCGGGGATCAGGCGGACGGCAACCCGGAGTGATTGTCGCATGTACACTGCCACGGCGCGAAGTGCAATTTGCCGCCGGAATTGCCGAACGAACCCAAATCTACGGCTGCCTACAGCCGGCGTATTGCGGCGAGGGTGAGTGCGAGTGCGAGGGAATGGCACCGCATCGGCCGGCGGCGATGTCCACTTTTGACAACAGGGCGTAGGCGATCCGCGGTGAGGGGTCAGGCGGCGGAGGTATTGAGCGAGAGGACGGCTTCGCCCGTCGCATGGCCTTCCGCCGACAAGTGATCGCGGCCATTGTCCGGGATGTACACCTGCACCTCGCGCGGGGTTCGGTTCGGGCCGCTCCCCTCCAACTTGTTCCCGAACATCCCCAGGTGCCGGCCGAGCAGTTCCAGCGCCTTCAACTTGTCGGCCATCCGCACCCGCCAGCCGGCGGCGTCCGACTGGAAAGTGATGACGGCCGCGGCGGTGTCGCCATCCCACTCGCCGGGCGGTTTAAGGGTGCCATCGTCCCAGAACAGGTTCCGCAAGTCGGCGAACGCGATGCGGGCGAGTTCCCTTACCACCGCGTCGGCCGTCACCCCGGTGCGGGCCGACCGCTCCCGGTGCAACCGGGCGATCTCCGCCCGCACCTCATCATTCTTCATCAACCGCCCGCCCTGGTTGTAGGCGGACGTGCGACTGTACCCGGCCCGCTCCGCCGCTTTGGTGGCGTTCAGGTCGAGGGCGAATTCCTCAACGAATCGACGCTGGCGGGCGGTCAGGGGCATGAGTGCGTTCCGGCGATGGGAACCATTCCCATCCTACCTGTCGGGTTCGGGACCACACTGCCGCCATTCTGCGCAAAGTGCGGATTGTGCGCCGCTCGTACTCCCCGCGACGTGTGGCGGTGCGGGCAGATTGAACCGCCGAACGAACCCACCGTCGGTGGGTCAGCCGCCTGCTAGGGCCGGCAGCGCCGGCACCCCTTCCGCAGCGTGAACGGTGATGTCCAACGCCGCCGGCGGGTGTGGCGGACAATCCGACCGCAAAGCTTGACGGCGCTCCAGTTCGTGCAGCGCCTGCACAAGTTGCCGCTGCAAGTGCCCCTCGTACTTCATCACCACCTCGACCGTCTCCACCCCCGGCACCAGCGCCCGCCGGCGGGCTTCCACTTCTTCAACGGCGGTAGTCCGCTTCACCGCTGCCAACTCCCTTTTCCGCACGACCACTACCGCCTTCGCAATCTTCAACTCGGCGGTATTGTTTTCGGTCGCTTGGGCGAGCAACTTCGGCCCGGTCCACTTCACCGTCGCGGCGATCCGCTCGGCCCCCCGGCGGACCAGCCCGGCCGTCCACCCGTCCCACTCTTCGGGGGCGTAGTGGTGTTCGGCTGGGACACCGAGGGCGGTCAGGAACTTCTGGTGGGTCACGTCGGCCATCGGGTCGAGCGTCATCGGGGCGTCCAACGTCCGGTCATCCACCCCTTCGGCTTCCGGCAGGCTGGCAGGAAGGGAACCCAACAGGAGCACCGCGTCCTCGGCGTCGAAGGGTTGATCGTCCGCGGTCGTGGGGAGTGTGGCCAGCATACGGGCGAGGGCGGTTTGCTCGTCGAACTCCGCCTCTTCCACCTGTAGCGCGTTCCGGACGCTCGCCAGCGTCGGCTTGTACACCAGAGATTTGCTGAACGACGGGATGAGGTTCTCGTCCTCATCCTCCCCGCGGACCCGGCGGGTGGCCTTCTCCGAGTTGCGGGTGATGGCCCCGGACTCGAACGCGCTCACCCGCCGCAACCGCCAACTCAGCAGCGCCACCCGGTCAGCCAGTTCGGTTTCCAGCACGCCGACGGGTGCCAGATCGGACACCACCGCGTCCCGGTATTCCTCCCACGTCGCGGGGTCTTCGCCCGGCACCACCGGCGAGGCGGCCCGCAGCCCGTGGGAGGTGGCGTTCAGCCGGGCAATCGCCTTGCCCATCGCCGTCTTCGGGCCGGTCGAACGCTGGGCGTTCCGCTGGTTGGCGGCGGTCTTCGCGGAAGTGGTCATCAGTGCGCCAGGCAAAGGGGGGGCGGGACGGCGGCAGCGTGTTCCATCATACCGGGCGAAACTTGCTGCTCGCACAGCGGTGGTCGTCCCAGTGGAAGATCAGGATGGTCATCGTGAAAGCGGGGTTGCTCGCACTGGGCTTTATCGCTATTCCCACCGTCCGGCCCGTCTGTAGCATTCCCCTAGGCGAGTGGCTTCGGCTATCGCTTATCCGGGGAGAACACGATGGCATCCGGCACCACCCCTCAAGCATGGAGGCAAGGGGAGATGATGGCTTCGGACCGAATTCAGCCCATCG
>JANNVG010000032.1:0-5599 GCA_031414395.1 Fimbriiglobus sp. | reverse complement strand
GGGCTAGTGTCAGGCGCTCCGTGCCCTCTCGGCCCAGGTGTGGGTGACGGAGATCGACCCCATTTGCGCCCTGCAAGCCGCGATGGAAGGCTACCGCGTGGTGACGATGGAGTACGCCGCGGACAAGGCGGACATCTTCGTCACGGCCACCGGCAACCACAAGGTGATCACGCACGCCCACATGAAGGCGATGAAGAACAACGCCATCGTGTGCAACATCGGCCACTTCGACAACGAGATCGACGTGGCGTCGCTGGACGACTACGGCTGTGAGGAGATCAAGCCGCAGGTGGACCACATCGTCTTCCCGGACGGCAAGCGGATCATCCTGCTGGCGAAGGGGCGGCTGGTGAACCTGGGCTGCGGCACCGGACACCCGAGCTACGTCATGAGCTCGTCGTTCGCCAACCAGGTGCTCGCCCAGATCGAGTTGTGGGGGCACCTGGACAAGTACCCGGTCGGCGTGTACGTGCTGCCGAAGAAGCTGGACGAGCACGTGGCGCGGCTGCAACTGAAGACGCTGAACGTGATGCTGACCGAGTTGACGCCGGAGCAGGCCGCGTACATCCACGTGTCGAAGGACGGCCCGTACAAGACCGAGCAGTACCGCTACTAACCTGAAAGCGAGTGAGCCGGGAGGGACCGGAGCAAAACAGCTCCTGTGCCTGCCGGCTCGCCTTTCACTTCTTCTTCACCAGCAGGCGGAGCACCACCTTCCGCGGCTTCTCCCCCTTCGGCGGGTCGATCTCAATGGCGGTCAGTGCGAGCAGTTCGTGCTCCTTCCCGTCGGACAGGTCGGCACTCCCGATCACCTCCTTGAACTCCGCTCCGTTCCAGTGGTACCACAGGCACGGGAAGCCCGACCCGCTCCCGAAATTCCTGTTCAACTGCATGCCCACCGAGTCGATGGGGGTGGCGCAGTCCTTTTTGTCCAGCCGGCGACCGATCTGGAAGCACACCCGCCCTTCCTGCTCGCCGCTGGTGTACGGGCGGGCGGACGCCAGCAGGTTCGCCGGGTGGATCGTCTCCTGACCGGTCTCGTCCAGCGTCAGGAAAAAGAGTGCCGGCCCGCCGGTGTGGTAGAACACCCATGACTGTAGCCCCATCAGCCGCTCGTAGTCGCCGAGTGTCCGCTTCTCGAACGCCTCCGGCGGGTAGCCGAGTGTCTCGCGGATGACCTCGCGAGTGGCGTCGGCTGGTAGTTCGGCCGGCCCGGCTCGGCTGCCCCGGTCGGCGAACTCGAAGGTGTCCACCCGCCACGCCCCCACTCCCTTGTCCGCGCGCACCGTCAGGGTGAAGTCGTCCTTCCCGCCGCTCCGCAAGAGTACGTGCCCTCCTCCCAGAGAGGCCATCCGGTTGAGCACCGACGCCGTCCCTTTGTACTCGACCGTACTGTCGTCGAGCACCTTGTGCGCGGTGATCGACCAGTCGGTGTACTGGTAGTACGGCCGGTCCTTCGCCCCCGCCCCGATGCCGGTACTCCAGGTGAACTGGAAGAGCGGGGCCGTCCATTTCAGGGCGGCGGGGTTGGTCGGGTTGAGCTTGGCGTCGTTCAGGTAGCGCTCGGCGATGTCCCGCGGGTCGCCGGAGATTGTGCCGCTCGACGTCTCCGGGCGAGGGATCGCCCGGGTGGTGGGGGTCGGGCCGGTCGGGCCGACCAGCAGCCACACGACCGCCCCGAGCAATCCGCACATGGCGACGGCCACCGCGACCACCACCCGCCGGCGTGACTTGGCCGCCCGCCGGGCCAGCACCGGCTCGCCGGACAGCCACCGCCGGAGGTCGTCGGCCAACGCTCCGGCGGTGGCGTACCGCTCGGTCGGGTTCCGACGCAAGCACTTGTCGCAGATGGTGGCCAGGTCGCGGGGGACGGCCGGGTTGAAACGGGTGACGCTCGGCGGGTCTTCGCTCGCCGCACGCACCACCACATCCACGACGTCGTCGCCTGTGAACGGCGGGCGACCGGCCAGGGCGGAGAACAGGACCGCGCCGAGTGAGTACACGTCGGCCGGCGGGCCGACCAGTTTGGCCTGTCCGCGGGCCTGCTCCGGGGCCATGAAGCCGGGCGTGCCGAGGATCGCCCCGGTGTGTGTGAGGTCCGACCCGCCGGGCCGCTTGGCCAGTCCGAAGTCGGCCACCTTCGGCGTGCCGTCGGCGGCGATCAAGATGTTCCCCGGCTTCAAATCCCGGTGGACGATGCCGAGGGCGTGCGCGGCTTGCACCCCGTCACACACCTTCGCCATCAGGTCGGCCGCCTCCCGCGTGGGCAGTGGTTTCCCGTCCAATTTCGTCGCCAGGGTGCCACCGCTCACCAACTCCATCGCCAGGTACGGGGTGCCGGCGTGCTCCCCCGAGTCGTACACCCGCACCACGTTCGGGTGATCGACCGCGGCGGCCGACTGCACTTCGGCCACGAACCGCCCCCGCTCCTTCGACGAGGCATGCCGGCCGGCCAGGACGAGTTTGAGTGCCACCTCGCGGTCGAGTGGCACGTGGCGGGCGTGGTAAACCAGACCCATCGCCCCGCGGCCGAGTTCACCCAAGAGGGTGTAGTTCGGCGGCAACTCTGGCGGCGGGGCGTCGTCGCCCGCCCGCGTTGGAGTCGTGTCGAACGGGGCCGTCGCGTCGGGCGGGAGCGAGCGGGTGACGTCGTCGGGACGGTCGGACATGGGGGGACCGAGGGTTCGGGAATCAGATGGTAACACGCGACGGTCGCCCGGGGACTTTTTTTGCGCCCACTAGCGGCGGGACCGCGGGCAGGGTACACTCACCCCGTCGGTCGCCCAGGTCTCGCTCTGTTGCTCCTCATCCCTTCCTCGGAGCCTGTGTCATGATCCGTTCCCCGTCCCGTCGGTCGGCGTTCACGCTGATCGAGCTGTTGGTAGTGATCGCCATCATCGCCATTCTCATCGGGCTGCTGTTGCCCGCCGTGCAGAAGGTGCGCGAAGCCGCCGCCCGCATGAAGTGCCAGAACAACTTCAAGCAGTGGGGGCTGGCCATGCACGGCCACCACGACGTCATGGGGTTCATCCCCCAGGGCAACCAGAACAACCCCCGCCGCGTGTGGGCCGTCATGACGTGGCCGTATGTGGAGCAGGGCAGTCACTACGCCAATTTCGACCAGACCAGGCACTTCTACCAGACGCCGAACACCGTCACCGGCACCACCAACGGCATCTACGCCAAGCCCGCCCCGCTGTACTACTGCCCGAGCGACCGCCCCGGCGCCCTGTGGCAGGGGGACATCTACTGGCGGGCACGGAGCAATTACGTCATCAACTGGGGCAACCAGGCGGTGCCCATCAACAACGCCGACACCGCCCAGAACGCGGCCCTCGGCACCGCCCCGTTCGGGTACGAGGACAACGCCTCGGCCAGCCGCCCGCGCAAAGTGACTCTCGTGGGCATCACCGACGGCACGTCGAACACCCTGCTCATGTCCGAAGTCATCATGGCCGGGGCCGACACCGACTTCGACATCCGCGGCGACTTCCTGAACGACGACCGCCCCTGCACGCAGTTCATGACCATCAACACGCCGAACGCCGGCACCGACGTCACCCCGTACTGCCTGAACAACGGCCGCAACCCGCCGTGTACCACGTCCGGGTCGGGCAACTCGCACAAGTCGGCCCGCAGCCGGCACACGGGCGGGGTGAACGTGCTGATGGGCGACGGCAGCGTGCGGTTCGTGCCCAACTCCGTCGCCCCGGTCACGTGGCGGGCGTTGGGCACCATGAACGGCGGCGAGGTGGTGACGCTCAACTGACCCGTCATCCCCACTCCGCCCGCCCCTCTCCCGTGGTGACACATGCCCCGAACTCTGCGGGCGGCCACCGCCGCCCTCGTCCTCGCGTTGGCCGTCGGGTGCGGCGGACCGCCCGAAGGCACCGTGTCCGGCACGGTGACAATAGACCAGGAGCCGCTCAAAGACGGCCTCATCCGGTTCGAGCCGACCGACGCGAACGCCCGCCCGGTGGACGCCACCATCACCGACGGCAAGTACACGGCCACGCTCGCCCCCGGCGACGTGAAAGTGACCATCCGGGCGAACAAGGTGGTGGGCAAGACGAAGATGTACGACACGCCCGACAGCCCGACGGTGGACAAGGTGGTGGAGCTGGTGGACGCCCAGTTCAACGACGCCTCGACACTCAAACTGACCGTTACGCCCGGCCAGCAGAAGAAGGACTGGGAGGTGAAGAAGCGGAAGTGACTCGACCCGGAACCGCGACCGGCGAGCGCACTTGAGCACGACGAAGCGACTGCGAACCAGGCCGCCTACACTAGCGGTGTCCGCCCGCCGCGAGCCGCCGCACATGCCGTTCCTGTCGTACGCCCAGAACGCCGAAGACGTGCCCTTGTGGCGGGTGTTCGGCGGCCAACCCGACGGGTTTTACGTGGACGTGGGCGCGTCCAGTCCGGACGAGTCCGTCACCCGCGCGTTCTACCAGGCCGGGTGGACCGGACTGAACCTGGAGCCACTCCCGGAGTTGTTCGCGCAGGTGTGCGCCGCCCGCCCGCGCGACCTCAACTTGGCCGTGGCCGCCTCCGACCGGCGGGGGACGGCGACACTGTTCTCGACGAAAAGCGGGCTGTCCACGTTGGACGCCGACCAGTCCGACCGGCTCAGCCGCGAGGGGGTGGTGACGACCCCGGTGGAGGTGCCGCTCGTCCCGCTCGCCGAGTTGTTCGCCGAACACGTCACCCGCCCCATCGACTTCCTGAAGGTGGATGTGGAGGGGCACGAGCGGCAGGTGCTGGCCGGCAACGACTGGGCGCGGTGGCGGCCTCGGGTGGTGCTGGTCGAGGCGACCGCCCCGAACTCCCGCACCCCGAACCACCACGGGTGGGAGCCGATCCTGCTCGCCGCCGACTACCACTTCGCCCTGTTCGACGGGCTGAACCGCTTCTACGTGCGGGGCGAAGACCGCCACCTGATCGACCCACTCGGCGTGTCGGCCAACTTCTTCGACGACTACCAGACGTTCGCCCACCACACGGCCGTCGCCCGCACCGCCGAGTTGGGCGAACGGTTGCACGCCCTGAGCGAACAGCACCACACCCTGAGCGAGCAGAGCCACGCACTCGCGGGAACGCACCGCGAACTCGGTGAGGCGCACGACGCACTCAGCCGCTCTCACCACGAGTTGAACCAGCAGCACAACGCCCTGAGTCAAAGCCATCAAGAGTTGAGTCAGCAGCACGACACCCTCAGCCGCCGCCACCACGATCTCAACCAGCTCCACCACGAGTTGACCCAACAGCACGCGGCGCTGAACACGAAACAGGCGGCGCTGACCCAGCAGCACGAGCGGGCCGTCGCCGAGAGTGCCGACCGCCTCGCCCAACTCGAAGACACCCGCCGACAACTGGCCACCCTCAGCCAGCAGCACCACGCCCTCAGCGAACAGCACCACGCCCTCAGCCAGCAGCACCACGAGGTGGCGACGGATAACGAAGAGCGGCGGAAACAGTTGGAGGTGCTGACCGCCGACCACCGGCGGTACTCCGGCTGGCTCGGGCCGTTCTGGTGGGTGCGGGGGCGGGTGGTGGCGGCCGTCCGCCTGTTCCGCACGCCGCCGGCGTGACTCACGAA
>JANNVG010000031.1:0-3020 GCA_031414395.1 Fimbriiglobus sp. | reverse complement strand
TGCAGAGGCTACCACGACCGGCACGACCAGAAAACCTCTACCTTCCCCGCGAGGGGTATACGGTGGCGGTCAAAGTAGTTTTCGAGATAAGCCTTCTCAGTCTTGGATCGATGCAGTAGGCAAGTGGAATGACATGGTTGGCAACGAGAAAGGATGGCATAAATTTATTTACAAGGATTCGTCATGAATATTCGACTGGTGTCACTATCCGTTTCTATCGGCATCATCTCTTTGGTTGCTAGCTGCAACAAGAGTGAGTCCCCTAACATGGATAGTTCCTCGGACGTATCCAGCCCTGAATTATCGGTAGAACATAGCCAACAGTATTTGGTGTCTATTGATTCTAGTGTGCATATAAATGACAGGGTTGCCGCTGCAAAGCAGCTCGCTGAAGTCGAACGGGAACAATTGCAGTTGGCACTGCTGACCCTGCTTCTTGGCAGATATGATAAAATCACTCTCGATAATGTCTGCCTGCTTGGAGAAATTGGTGACGCTCAATCTGCGGTGCTGTTAACAAAAAGCTTCCCCGATTCTGATAAGTGCCCTGGAAAACTACATACTGCGATTACGAGGGCAGTCGAAAAAATCGAAAGGAGAAACCCCCTGCAATGAATCCTGCATTCCATATCAGAGCCGGTTCTGCAGCTGGGTTGACGACGTTATCAAGGAGCGGCATCAAGGCGAAATAGCCGCTCATCATCTAACCGTCCGCCGCCGCCGCTGACACGACGAACACCCCGCCTTCTGCGCCACCGCCGGAAGGGAAGCCGCCGCCCGCATCAAGCTGAGCCGCTGTTCCCCCGCCATGCTGAAATGCAGGAACTGCCCGTACTGGTAGTGCTTCCTGTCCTTGTCGCTCCAATGCTGCCAGTGCGTGCGGCGGTCGAAGCGGAACACCTTCCAGCCCATTCACAACTCTCCGCTCGAAAATGCGGGTTCTTCGCTCGTCATCAGTCCGCCTCCACGGGGTCACTCGGCCGGCAGCACATGTCGCACGAGCGCCAGCAGGGCGGCCTCGGCCGACACGTTCGCGTCGTGCTTCAGGTCGTCCACGTTGCCGGCCGTCGGCACCAGTTTATAGTCCGTCAGCCGCACCGCCGCGGCCGGTCGGGTGAACCCCGCCTGCCGAAATCCAGTGGCACACCCTTTCCGGATCGCCACTCCGGTGGGCAATGCCAGTCCGCCCACCGGGTCGCCGACGGCCATTTCGGGCCGGTCGCTGGCCCCTCGCTGGCGCGTCGGGCGAACGGCCTCTGGCATCGCCCACCGGGCTGTCAGGAACAGGCGTCAGGCCGCCGGCTTGGGTGCCCCCGGCGCGTCCAGTTTGTACCCGCTACAGGTGTACACCCCACTCGGCGGCACGTTCAGCGGCACGAACTGGAACTTCACCTCGGCGAAATACTTCTTGTACAGCGGCATGTACACCCACGGCATGTTCGTCAGTTGGCGGAACGTGCCGGTCGGGGTGAGCACCTTCGCGCTGGCGGCGATGACGGCGTCCCGCAGCCCGGCCGGGAAGCTCGGCAGGGGCAGCCCCGAAATCACGTGATCGACCGACGTGATGCCCCGCTCGGCGAGCAGGTCCGCCAACTTCGTCGCGTCGCCTTCCACCACCTCGGCGGTCGGGAACCGCTGCCGCAGCCGCACGCAGAAGTCGGGGTCGAGTTCGCACACGATCAGCCGGGTGTGCGGCTTCACCCGCTGGAGCAGTTCGGCCGTCACCGGGCCGGTGCCCGCGCCGAGTTCGACGATGCACGTGGCCGCGTCGTAGTCGATGTTCGATGCCATCGCCCGGCAGAGCGGCCCCTGGCTGGGCGAGAAGCTGGCGATGGAAGTGCCCTTCTTGAGGAACTTCCGGGTCATCAGCCACCAGTCCGACTCCTGCTTCGGGGCGGGAGCGGGCTGGGGGGCGGCGGGGTCGGGGGGCATGGGGGTTTCCACCTCGTTCCCACGCTCCGCGTGGGGACGATTCTTCGGACGCTCCGCGTCCCTGGTTGGTGCGGCACGACGCCGAGCGTCGAGTCCCCGTTCCCACGCGGAGCGTGGGAACGAGGTTGGTGACCGGCTCGCTACTTCTCTTTCGCCCCGCCCTCGTCGTCCTTCAGCTTGCTCGGCGGGGTGAACATGAGCTGCGGCCAGTTCGGGTTGGCGGTCGGCTTGGGGGCGGTGAGGAAGTACACCACCAGGCGGTTGATCAGCCAGTGCTTCTCAATCTGGGGGGCGTGCCCGCAGTCGGCCACCTCCAGGAAGTGACCGTGCAGCAGTTCGCGGGCGGCGGCGGCGGCCGTCACCGGGTCGCAGATCTTGTCCGTCTTGCCCGTCACCAGCAGCGTCTCCTGCGTCAGGAGGGGCAGCTTCGCCCGCACGCTGTACTCCAGTGTGCCCCGCACCGTCCGCAGCAGGCCCGTCTTCCACACGCGGTTCTGCAACTGCGACTTGTAGAACTTGACCATGTCGCGGTCCACGAACTTGGGCTTGTGGAACACGCTCCGCACCAGGGCGTAGGTGTCGCCCCGCACGCCGTCCATGATGGGCAGTTTCTCCTCGTCGCCCAACCCGGACGGGCACAGGAGCACCAGCCGGCGGACCAACTCGGGGTACCGCACGGCCAGCTCGATGGCGATCTTCCCGCCCAGGCTGCTGGCCACCAGGTGCACCGGCGGCGTCTGGACGAAGCGGGTGATGTACTGGTGGAACTCGCCCACCAGGTAGTCCACGTCGATCGGCAGCTTGGCGGCCAGCCGCCCGTGGATGCCGGGGCCGTCGTACATGATGACGTTCGGCGCGTGCACGTCGAAGTAGCGGTTCCAGAAGCGGCGGTTGCGGTACCACGACTCCGGCTGCTCGGCCAGCCCGTTGATGAGGATGAGCGGCTGCCGCCGGCCGTACGGCTTGGGGGCGAGGGAGTCGAACACGTCGGTCCAGTCGGCCATGTCCGGCGGCTCCGCGGGGCGGGAGTGCCCCGTGTGCGGGTGGGTGGAATCACTGTACCGCCCGGCCGGGCGGCGCGCAGGGGG
>JANNVG010000030.1:0-1940 GCA_031414395.1 Fimbriiglobus sp. | reverse complement strand
GCAACGCCCTGGGAATTGTCGACGCGCTCGGCGTTGCCTCGCGGTCACTTCACCTCGAACTCCCGCGTGACGGTCTTCGTCTCGATCTTGGCCGTCGGCGGGTTGAGCACGTCCACCTCGAACGCCCGGCCGACGCGGTTGCCGCACACGTCCTCCAGCCGCGTGTCGATCACCAGCTTGTACTTGCCCGCTTTCCAGTCGGTGCCCTTCTCGCCGAAGTGTGCCGACGCCGCCCCGTCCGCCACGCTCACCGGCAGGTCGAGCTTCTGGCCGTCCTTCTCCACCCACACCAGTCGATTGACCAGGGCGTGATCGGGCGGCTTGTCGAACGCGACCCGCAGCGCCCCTTTCCGCTCGGGCGGTGTCAGCGTCCACTTGCTCGGGTCGATGGGCGTGTCGTCCGGGGCGGTCGCCGCGAACTTCCACCGCTTCTCTTCCTTCAACGGAAAACCGTCGGCGTCGGGCCACTCCTTGCTCACCACCACCTCGTACTTCTTGCCGCTCTCCAGGATCGGCCCGGCCACCTCCCGCGGCTTCAGCCCGCGCTTCACCCGCCCCGGATCGAACAGCAGCGTCAGCCGCTTGCTATCGGCCGACCACAGTTCTTCGCCGATTTCGAGGAAGGCGTCCGTCACCTCCGTGCCGTCGTTGCCCACCAGCTTCACGAACTTGTACACGTCCCCGCGACCCATCGGGGCGCTGAAGTGCAGGTAGACCCGCAGCAGGTTTTCCGGCACCTTGTAGGCGGCGGGGTGAATGGCCGTCACCTCGGTCGGCTTCGCGGGCGGCACCTTCGTGACGGTGAACTCGGCGGTGAAAGTGTCGAAGATGAGCCGGTACTTCGTGCCGGGCGACGGCGGAAACCGCGGGGTGAACCGCACACCGTCGGCAGTCGCTTCGGTGCTGCCGGCGAGCGGGGTCAGGTCGGCGTACCCCTTCGGTGCTTTCTTGTCGTCGGACACGTACACCTTCAGTTGCTCCGGCTTCGCCCCCTTGCTTTTCACCGTGAACGCGAGCGGGGCGTCGAGCTTCGACCGCTCCAGTTTTGCCACGACGGTGCGCACGCTGTTGGTGCGGAAGGCCGGGCGGAAGCCGTCGTTTCGCAACAGGCAGGCGAGGCCGTTCAGGTTGTCGGCGAGGCGGTCTTCAGCGTCGTCGTCGGTGTGGCCGATGATGCCGACGGGGCCGAAGTACCCACTGTCGCGGATCGTCTTCAGCAGCTTCGCGTCGTCCTCGCCGTCGCCCAGGCACAGAATCTTGCGCCCCTTCGTGTCGCCGTTCGCCTCCATGCCGTTCAGGTTGAGCGACAGCAGGTACGGGGCGAGGGCTTTCAGGTCGTCCGACAGTGTGCCGATCCGGTGGTGGGCGTGGTGCAGGTTGTACGCGATGCCGACGTTCTCGCACTTGGCGGCTTTCACCACCGCGAGCAGGTTGTCGGGTTCGCCGGACCATCCGCCGTGGTTGTACAGCCCCACTTTGTGCCCGCCGTCGGCGGCCGTCTTCGCCAGCTTCGCCACCAGCTCGGCGGTGACTTTGACTTTGTCGTCCTGGCTCAGCTTGGCGTCCGGTTGCGGCAGCATCACCCACAGCTCGGTTTTCACGTCGTGCTTCTTCAACACCGCCAGCAGTGTCTCGCCGTCCTTGCCCACGCTCGCCGGGAACCACACCCCTTGCAGCGTGATGCCCGCCTTCTTCAACAGCCCGACTTCGGCGTCGAACGTGGGCAAATGCTCCGCCCGCCAGTCGTACACGTACCGCGTGAAGCCGAGCCGCCGGAGCATGTCCACGCGGGCTTCCGGGCCGCGCTTCTTGGCGTCGAACGGCACGATGCACCACGCCGACAGGTTGGGTTTGGCGAACGGGTCGGCGGCAGAAACGGGCAGGGCGAAGAGGAGGAGCAGCGCGAACGCGAGGAGTGTGCGGGTCATCGGGGAGGGTTT
>JANNVG010000029.1:0-3383 GCA_031414395.1 Fimbriiglobus sp. | reverse complement strand
CCCCCCCCGGGGGCGGCCCCCCCGCGGCCGGGTCGTTGGGTGCGTGAGCGTCTCCCATTCTCGCAAGCGTGGTTGCGGCCGCCGGCCGCTCGACCCGCCCTACCAGACTCCGCGAACGGATTCCGAAGTCCGCTCGCGGAGCGAGCAGACCACTACGAGCCGGTCGCCGCCCGCCCGAACCCGTTCGCGTGCAGCGGCCCTTCGATCTCCGTGTTCCGCCGGAGGGCAATCACCAGCGGGCCGGCCATCACCGTCGTGGCCACCGCCATCAGCACTAGCGCGCAGTACAGGCTCTTGGGGATCACCCCCAGGTCGTACCCGATGTTGATGACGATCAGTTCCATCAGCCCGCGGGTGTTCATGAGCGCGCCGAGGATGCCCGCCTCCTTCCACTTGAAGCCGGTCGAGCGTGCCGCCACCGCACACCCGCCGAACTTGCCCGCCACCGCCGCCAGCATCACGACCACTGCCACCCACCACAGCCCGCCGAGCGACCCCACGTCCGTCCGCAGGCCGGTGTAGGTGAAGTAGATGGGCAGGAAGAAGGTGGTGACGAAATCCCACAGGCGGCCGACCACCGCCTCCCGCACTTTGTGTTGGTCGGACAGGATCACCCCGAACAGGAACGCGCCGAAGATGGCCGAGATGCCGATCAGGTTGGTCGCCACCGCGGAGAGCAGGACGCCGGCCAGCAGCACCGCCAGGGCGTTCGTGCTCAGCGCGCCGTTGCTCCGCTTGAGGCTCCAAGTCAGGTAGCGAATCAGCAGCGGGCGGGCGACGAAGATCATGCCCAGGGCGAACCCCGCCCCGAGCGCGACCATGAGAGCGGTGGCGGCGAGCGAGAAGCCGTCGGTGCCAACTGCCGCCACCGGCTTGACCGACGCCAGCAGCACCCACCCGACGGCATCGCCCACCGCCGCCGCCGCCATCGCCACCACGCCGATGCGGGTGCGGGTGATGCCGAACTCCAACAAGATGCGGGCGAGCACCGGCATGGCGGTGATGCTCATGGCCACGCCCAGGAAGAGCGTCAGCCCGATCAGCGGCACCGGGCCGGCGGTCGGGTGCGGTTCCAGGTGCGGGTGGATGACGGGGGCCAGCCCGACGCCGAGCGCGAACGGCAGGGCGATGCCGGCGAGCGCCACCGCCACCGCCGCACCCTTCTTCACCTTCAGGTGCTCGAAGTCGAACTCCAAGCCGACCAGGAACAGCAGGAAAATCAGCCCGAGCTGCGACAGCGTTTGGAAGATCTTGGGGAACGCGGCGTTCGCCAGGTCGGCCGGCACGTCGGGCAACTGCGGTTGGAACACCGCCGCCGACAGGTCGGGGAACAGCCAGCCGAAGAGCGACGGGCCGAGCAGCAGGCCGGCGACCACCTCGCCCACGACCGTCGGCTGACCGAGCTTGCGGGCGAGCAGGCCGAACGCCCGCGCGACGACGATGATGATGACCAACTGGACGAGCACCGGCAGCAGCAGGTGTTCGACGTGCAGGGTCCGGAGAGCAGCGAGCGCGTCGTCGTCGGCGAAGGGCGGCAAAGCGGGGGTCCTCACAGCAAGTTGGCCCGAAGCGGAAGCGAGGGATGGGCACGGTTGGCGGATCGATTCATTCCCAGTCAGCGATCCAGTCGGCGACGAACTCAGATACCGTTTGCCCTTCGTGAGTGAACAGGACGCCGCCATGGTCGGCTTGGATAATTCGCCAGCCGTTGCGGGTATCGAACCCGATCATGTCGCCGGAGAAGTTATCCCCGAAGAACAGCAGGCCATTCAGCCCGCAGGCCGTTTCTGCGTCGAACACTTCGCCCGGTTCGATCGGTCCGCTGTAGAGTATCAGGCTGCCACCCAGCGAACCCCACCCCACTTCGCGCAGGAAAACCAAGTAATGTTCCGGTACACCCGGGTGCTTGGTGCGGATGGCGTTCGCCTGGAGTGCCGTGAGCCGGTGCAGTACGGCGTTCGGGCAAACCCGGCGGATTGAGGCGGACAGCCCGGCAAAGTCATCGGCCATAGCCGGCACCTCATTCCGACTGTAGGTTGCCCCTCGCTCGCACGTCGGGCGAACAGATTCCGCGGTGTTCAGCCGCACCAATCCACCGATGGTAGCGAACCCGCCCTGCCCGCGGCGACTTCATCCATACCGATTTCCCGCACCCGCCTTTCGTCCGCTGCCGATAAAATAGGCAATTCGCTCTGCCCCGTTCTTTGTCAGGGGAACCGACCGATGATCACACCCGACACGCTCACCGAATACGGCCAGACCATCGACGCCAGCGCGATGGTGGTGCCGCCCGACGCCGACACGTTCGCGCTCGAACTGCCCCACCCCGGCGAGGGCGACCGCGAGTACATCGCCCGCCGCGAGTATTTGTTCAACCTGACCCGCCGTCATCGGTTGGAGAACCTCGGCCCGCCGCTCGTCGAGTACACGCCCGAAGAGACCCGCATCTGGCGGGAGGTGTCGCCCAAGCTCGACGAGTTGCACGTCAAGCACGCCAGCGAGATTTACCTGAAGGCGAAGCGGGAACTGGCCATCACCGAGGACGTGATCCCGCAGTTGAAGCACCTGAGCGAGCGGGTGAAGGCGACGACGAACATGCACCTGGTGCCGGCCGAGGGGGCGCTGCCGTACCGCACTTTTTACGAGTCGATCGCCGGCCGCGGGTTCCCGGTCACGCAGTTCCTGCGGCACGGCTCGCACCCGGAGTTCACGCCCGAACCGGACATGATTCACGACTGCCTGGGGCACGTGCCGCCGCTCATGAACCAGGACTACGCCGAGCTGCTCACGCTGATTGGCAAAGCCGCGGCCACCACCCCGCGGGGCGATCAGGTGCTGGCGCTCAAGCGGTTCAGTTGGTTCAGCATCGAGTTCGGGCTGATCGAGGAGCACGGCGAAACGAAGGTGTTCGGGGCCGGCATCCTGAGCAGCTTCGGCGAGATCCCGCACTCGCTGTTCAGCCCGCACGCCCGCCGCCGCCCGTTCGTGACGGAAGACGTGATCCGGCAGGACTACGACCCGTCGCACATGCAGGTGGATTTCTTCATCGCCCCGAGCTTCAAGTTCCTGCGGGCGGAGCTGGAAGCACTCGTGAAGCGCTTCGGCATTCAAGTGGGGATTTAACCACAGAGGCACAGAGGCACAGAGAAGTCAGGAGGCTGACCCGCACCCACGTCGGCCTTCTGCTCAATTTCGACGCGGTGGTCTTGCGAGACGAGATCAGACGGACGGTACTCTAACACCTGACAGTTCACCGCATTCTTGGGGTTGACACGCTGGGTGTGTTTGGCTCCGCTGGGGCTTTCCTGGCGGACCCATGACACCAGCCACGACCCTGCTCGATGCCGCCCCGACCCTGTTCCCCGATCTGGATCTGGGGGATG
>JANNVG010000028.1:0-2517 GCA_031414395.1 Fimbriiglobus sp. | reverse complement strand
GAGGAACTCCGTGAGACCCTGACGTCCCAGGGCTGACGCCCGGGGCTATGGGCTGGCGCCCCTTGGGGGCTTCCGGCAGTCTCGGTTCACGCCCCGATGGGGCGACAGCCAATAGCCCAGGGTGTAAACCCTGGGTGGTTGACGCCCCTTCGGGGCTTGATCCCATAACACGCCTTAAAAATACCCCTCCCGCTTCTTCTGCTCCATCGACCCGGCCTCGTCGTGGTCGATCACCCGGCCCTGCCGCTCGCTGTTCTTCGCCAGCAGCATCTCCTCGATGATCTCCGGCAGCGTGGTGGCGGTGCTCTCGACGGCCCCGGTCAGCGGGTAGCAGCCGAGCGTGCGGAACCGCACCCGCTTCATCATCGGCACCTCGCCCGGCCGCAGCCGCTTCTGCATCCGCTCGTCGTCCACCATAATCAGCGTGCCGTCCCGCTCGACCACCGGCCGTTCGGCGGCGAAGTAAAGGGGCACGATGGGGATGCCTTCCAGGTGGATGTACTGCCACACGTCCAGCTCGGTCCAGTTGCTCAGCGGGAAGGCGCGGATGCTCTCGCCCTTGTTCACTTTGCCGTTGTACAGGCTCCACAACTCCGGCCGCTGGTTCTTCGGGTCCCACTGGTGCAGTTTGTCGCGGAAGCTGTACACCCGCTCCTTCGCCCGGCTCTTCTCCTCATCCCGGCGGGCGCCGCCGAACGCCGCGTCGTACTGGTAGTGGTTGAGCGCCTGCTTCAGCCCCGCCGTCTTCATCACGTCGGTGTGCGCCTTCGACCCGCTGTCGAACGGGTTGACGCCCGCCGCCACGCCGTCCTGGTTCACCCACACTTTCAGGTCGAGACCTTGTTCGCGGCAGAACTGGTCGCGGAACTCGATCATCGCCCGGAACTTCCAGGTGGTGTCCACGTGGAGGAGCGGGAACGGCAGCCGGCCGGGGTGGAACGCCTTCTGCGCCAGCCGCAGCATGACGGCCGAATCCTTGCCGATGGAGTACAGCATCACCGGCCGCTCGAACTCGGCGGCCACCTCGCGGAGGATGTGGATGCTCTCGGCTTCGAGTGCCCGCAGGTGGGTCAGGTGGTATCCGCTGCTGCTCATCCGCGCTCCGGTTCGACGTCGGTGCGGGTGAGTTTATGGCGCCGCCCGGTCAACCGAACAGCTTGCGGAGCGGCTTCCCGCCGTCGGTGATCGGCACCGGCCGCGAGGCGTCGTACAGTTCCTTCGCCGGGTCGATGCCGAGGGCGTGGTGAATGGTGGCGTGGAAGTCGGGGATCGACACCGCGTTCTCGGTGATCGACTTGCCGTCGTCGCTCGTGGTGCCATACGCCCCGCCGTGCTTAAGCCCGCCGCCGGCCAGCACCAGACTGAACGCCGACCCCTGGTGCCCCCGCCCGCCGCGGCCGTCGAACTCCGGCGGGCGGCCGAACTCGGTGGCCACCACGATCAGCGTCTTGTCCAGCCGCTTGCGGGCTTCCAGATCCGCGATCAGCCCGGCGAGGGCGGTGTCCAGTTCCTGAATCAGCTTGTGCTGGTTGTCGATCCCTTCGTTGTGAACGTCCCACCCGGTGCCGTTCAAGAAGTTCAGGTTGTGCGACACCTCGACGAACCGCACGCCGGCTTCGGTCAGCCGGCGGGCGAGCAGGCACCGCTGGCCGAACTCGCCGCCGTAGCCGTCCCGCACCTTCGCCGACTCGGTGGTCAGGTCGAAGTGGGTCATGAACTTCGGCCCGGCGAGTCGCAGCGCCTCCGCTTGCGCTTCGTCGTACTCGGCCAGGTTCGAGCCGGTCGGGGCGGGCGAGAGGCCGTCCTCCCGTAACTTCTGGCGGGCGTCGGCCCGCTTCTCGTCCACGTGCGACGGGCGGGTGAACCCGGACGGCCCGGCCTTGGTGTCGGTCAGGTAGACGAACCCGTGCTTCGCGCCGAGGAAGCCGGCCCCGCGGCTGACGTTCGGGTAGCCGATGAGCATGTACGCCGGCACGGTGGCGTTCGCCGCCCCCTTCTCGTGGGCGACGATCGACCCGACCGACGGGTACGTCACGTTCCCGCTGACCACGCGGCCGGTGTGGACGAGGTTGGTGGCGAAGGCGTGTTCATCGATCACCTTGTGGTTGACGGTGCGGACGGCCGTCACGCGGTCCATGAGCGGGGCGAGCTTCGACAGGTGCTCGCACACCTTCACCCCCTTCACGGCGGTGTCGATGCTCGGGTAGAGCGACCCAGCCGCTTTGGGCGTGCCCTTGTTCTTGCCCACCGCCTTCGGGTCGAAGGTGTCGAGCTGGCCCATGCCGCCGCCAAGCCAGACGAAGATGCAGCACTCGGCTTTGCCCGCCGGGAGTGGTGTGTCGGCCCCGCGGAGCGCGGGGAGGGCGGCGGTGACGGCGGACGCGGCCAGGAACTCGCGGCGGTTCATCGGGGGGGTCTCAAAGTGGTCCACGCGCTCCCCGAGTGGTCGGGAAAACATAAACAAGCCGCGCGAGTGGACCCAAAGACGGCGGGAACACGAAGGCCGGTGAGGGGACC
>JANNVG010000027.1:0-6425 GCA_031414395.1 Fimbriiglobus sp. | reverse complement strand
GGCCAGCGGCGATGCGGACACGCGACCCGCCCGTCACGAACCAACAGTCGCATCCTGTTCCCGCGTGGCCGCTGGCCCCGCGCTCGCGCGTCGGGCGAACGTGTTACACCAGCCCGTGGTGCCCCAGCCACCGCTCGGCGTCCAGCGCCGCCATGCACCCGGTGCCGGCGGCGCTCACCGCCTGGCGGTAGTAGTCGTCGGCCACGTCGCCCGCGGCGAACACGCCGTCCACGCTCGTGTACGTGCGGGCCACCGTCGTCCACTTGACGTACCCCATCTCGTTCAACTCCACCTGCCCGTCGAGGAACACCACGTTCGGCGTGTGCCCGATGGCGCAGAACATGCCGCCGACGGCCAACTCCTCCGTGCTGCCGTCCTTCGTGCTCTTCAGCCGCACGCCCGTCACCACCTTCTCGTTGCCCAGCACCTCGTCCACCACCGTGTTCCACTTCACTTCGATCTTCGGGTTCTTCAGGGCGCGCTCGGCCATGATCTTGCTCGCCCGCATGGCACCCCGCCGCACGACCATGTACACCTTGCTGGCGAATTTGGTCAGGTACGTCGCCTCTTCGCACGCCGAATCACCGGCCCCCACCACGGCCAGCGGCTTGTTGCGGAAGATGGGCAGGAAGCCGTCGCACACGGCGCACGCGCTCACCCCGCGGTTCTTGTACTTGTCCTCGCTCGGCAGGCCGAGGTAGTTCGCCCGCGCCCCGGTGGCGATGACGATCGTGTGCGTGCTCACCGTCTCGCCGTCGTGCGTGGTGAGCGTGAACGGCTTGTTCTTCAAATCCACCTTCATCACGTCCTTGCTTTCCACCCGCGTGCCGAAGTTCTTCGCCTGCTGCCGCATCAGGGCCATCAGCTCGGGGCCGTTGATGCCGTGCGTCGGCTGCTCCTTGTCGTCGGCCACCCAGTACGGGAAGTCGGTGTCGTCGGGCTTCAGGGCCGTCTTCAGGTACTCGCGGGTGCTGCCGGCCGGCCAACTGGGGAAGTTCTCCACCTCGGTGGTGAGGGCCAGTTGGCCGAGCGGCAGGGTGCCGTTCTGCTTGTTCGTGTTGTTCAGCGGGTCTCCCTGGATGACCAGCGGGTTCAACTGCGCGCGGGCGGCGTAGATGGCGGCGGTCCAGGCGGCGGGGCCGGAGCCGATGATGACGACTTTCTCGGTCATGGCGAACTCGGAATGCGGAACGGGGAACGCGGAATAACATACCGACGAGACGGCGTATTCTATTCCGCACTCCGCACTCCGCACTCCGCAATTGAGATGCTCCAACTCACCGACCTGCGCGAGATCCTTCGGTACGTCCCCCGGTTCCGCGACCGGGTGTTCGTCATCGCCATCGACGGGGCGATTGTGGAGGACGACAACTTCCCCAACCTGCTGCTCGACATCGCCCTGCTGCGGAGCCTGAGCGTGCGGGTGGCACTGGTCCACGGGGCGGCGTTCCAGATCGGGCGGTTCGCCAAGGTCGCCAACGTGACGCCGTCGGACCTGGACGGCACCGGCATCACCGACGAGCCGACGCTGCAAGTGGCCATCACCGCGGCCAACCGGGTGAACCACGAAATCCTCGAAGGGCTGAGCGCGACCGACCTCCGCGCGGCCTGCCCGAACGCACTGGTGGCACACCCGGCCGGCATCCTCGGTGGCGTCGATCACCTGTTCACGGGGCGGGTCGAGCGGGTCGATGCCGGGCTGCTCCAGTCGCTCATGGAGCACGACATCGTTCCCGTCATCCCGCCGATTGGGTGCGACGGGGTGGGGCGGTCGTATCGGTTGAACTCGGACGCGGTGGCCGTGGAGGTGGCGAAAACGCTCGGGGCGGTCAAGCTGATTTACCTGAGCAGCGACGGCGGGGTGAAGGGGCCGAAGGGGATGGTGCGGCAACTGACGGTGGAGGAGGCGGACGTTTTCCTCAAGAAGCACCGGGCGGAGTTGACGGCCGGGGCGGTGACGAAGCTGAGCCACGCGGTGCGGGCCGGGCGGGCCGGCGTGGAGCGCGTTCACATCATCGACGGGCGTGAAGACGAAGGCCTGCTCGGCGAGGTGTTCAGCAACGAGGGCATCGGTACGCTGATCTACACCAACGAGTACCTGGCCATCCGGCCGGCGCTGAAGAAGGACACCCGCGGGGTGTACCGGCTGATTCAGCAGGGGATGCGGGCGGAGGAACTGGTGAAGCGGACGCAGAAGGAACTGGAGAAACAGATTCAAGACTTCTTCGTGTTCGAGCGGGACGGCACGACCGCCGCGTGCGGGGCGCTGCACCACTTCCCGGAGCAGAACAAGGCGGAGCTGGCGGCCGTGTTCGTGGACCCCCGCTACGAGAACCAGGGCATCGGCGGCAAGCTGATCGCGTACATCGAGGCGCAGGCGCGGAACCGCGGGGTGGGCACGCTCTTCTGCCTGAGCACGCAGGCCATCAACTACTTCATCCAAAAGGGCGGGTACACCCTCGGCAGCCCGGACGACCTCCCCCCCGCCCGCCGCGAACTGTACGACCGCAGCAACCGCCGATCTCAGGTGCTGGTGAAGAAGTTGGCGTAAGGGTTCGTTCCTTTCTTCTCAGGAGTCGCGCCGTGAGACGAGACCGTGACGACGACGACGACGACGACGACCGCCCGCGGCGGAAGAAACGACGCGACGACGACCGCCCGCGGAGGAGTAAGCGGGCAACGAAGCCCGGTTCGCCGCTAGGACTCATCCTCGGCATAGTCGGCGGGGGCGTCGCGCTCCTGCTGCTGGTCGCCGTGGGGGCGGGCGTCTTCTTCGCCATGCGGAGGCCGCCGGCGAACGCCAACCGGCCGGTGGTGGTGGGTGGCATCACCCCGGCACCCGGGCCCGCAGTCGGCGGCCAAGTCACGGGCAGCCGGACGGTGTGGGTGAACTACCGTCAGGCGGACGGGTTGTACTCGGTGAAAATTCCCACGACCCAGCTCATACCAGGGTCCGACATGAGCAAACTCAACCCTCACGGCAACGAACAGATCAGCTCGATGACGAGTGCCAGCCAGGAAGTGAACTGTTTCGTGATCGTCAAGGTGTTGTCGCCGGATTCACTCGCTCGGGAGCAGAAGGCCGTGCAGGAGGTCGGGCCGAACAAACGCCAAGTGAATTGGCTGGGTCGGACAGTGATCGAGGAGTCCGACCCGAACGGCCTGTTCGCGGGGGTGACGCGGAGGTTCCTCGACGGGAATCGGCGGTTCGAGTTCAGGCTGTCCGGGTTTCCGCGAAAGCCGACGGATGAAGAGTACGCCCTCTTCTTCGATTCGGTCGTCATCGGCGGCGGGCGGTAGCACACGGCTGGCCGACTTGAGGCGAACCCGGCCCGCCAGGGCCGCGGGTGCAAACCGCAAGTTGATTGCACCCGCGGCAGTTGCGGGCCGGGTTCGCCTCAAGTCGTTGCCGTGGTCGGGTTGTTCCACCCGCCGCCCGCCCCGCCCGCATTTTTCCCCCCCCAACGGCGCGAGCGCCCGCCCCCCGCCCGCCGATAACCCCCGCGTCAGCCGCTCGAAACCCAATGAGACGGACGGGGAACATGGCCACCTTTTATCTCATCCCGCCCCGCGAGTGCGTCGAACAGGCGTTCGCCGACTTCCTCGCCCGCATCCTGCCCGGCGTGCCGGTCGATCACACCGTCACCGAGACGCTGCTCGCCGCCATCGAGTTTGACGCCAACCGCACCGGCGACGTGTACCTCATCCACCGCGAGGATTTGCCCGGCGGCACCGACCCGGTGCGGGACTTAATGGCCGCGTTCGGGGCCGAACAGGGTGACGCGGTGGTGGAGATCGGAATGCCGGCGGCCGGTCGGACCGCCCCGGTTCGGCGGTGTGTCATCCGTTCGGCGGTGTCCGACAGCCCGGCCGTGAACTAGACTAGAAGTTATGAACGGACCCAACGATCTGGACGACGGCTGGGCGGAACTGGCCCGCGAACTCGGGCTGGAGGGCGACCGCCCCACCCCCGCCCGCCCCGCCGCCGACCGACACCCGCCCGAAGACCACACCCCGGTGAGCGACGACGACGAGTTCGTCGAACTGCCCGGCGGCGCCCCGACCGACGCCGACGTGTACGCGGACGCCGATGCCGACACCGAGTCGGACGACGGCGAAGCGGACGGCGACACCGACGGAGGTGAGGAGGCCGAGGGCGAAGGGGAAGGGGAAACGACCGGCGAGCCGGGCGAGCCGAAGAAGAAGCGCCGCCGCCGTCGCCGTCGGAAGAAGGGGCCGGGCGACGCCGCCGCCGCACCCCTGGCAGAGGGCGAATCGGCGGACGAGTCGGACGACTCGGACGAGTCCACCGATGCGGACGACTCGGACGACGCCCCGGCCACGGACGACAACCTGGTGGAAGAGGAAGGGGCCACCCCCGCCGCCACCCGCGAGTTGATCGCCAACTGGGACGTGCCGTCCTGGGAAACCATCGTGACCACGATGCTGTTCCGCCCGCACGGGCGGTGACGCCTTCCGGGAGCGCGGGCGTCCCGCCCGCTGTTTGAGTGCGGGCGGGACGCCCGCACTCCCGGCTTGGAGCTTCTCATGGCCGACGCCGTCATCGACGTGGTGGGACCGGACGAGCTGCCGGCCGTGGTGGAGTTGTACAACCAGATCTTCCGCCCGACTCGCCCCATCGAGTCGTTCCGCCGCCGCTACCTGGGCCGGCACAACGTCCTCCAGATGATGGCTCGGGTGAACGACAAGCCGGCCGGCTTCTTCCTCGGCTTCGAGCTGAAGCCGGACACTTTCTTTGCGTGGTTCTACGGCGTGATGCCCGACTTCCGGCGGGCGGGCATCGGCTCGCAACTGATGGAAGCCGCCCAGAGTTGGGCCGCCCAGCACGAGTACGAGTTCATCCGCCTGGAGTGCCACAACCAGCACCGCCCGATGCTCCACCTGGCGATTGATTTGGGGTACGACATCGTCGGCATCCGCTGGGACGCCGACCGCGGCGCGAACCTGGTGGTGTGCGAGAAGAGCCTGACGGCGATCTGAGTTCCCCTCGTCACGAGCCGCGACCGCGAGGGAGCGGACTTCCAATTCTCCGCTCCCTTGCGGTCGCGGCTCGTCAAGCCAACACACCTCCCATGCTCCCGCACGCCGCACTCGCACTCGCCTTCCTGTTCACACGGCCGGCACCGCCGCCGCCGCCGAAAGATCAGCCCGTCGCCCGATACGCCATTCCGCTCGCCATCCCCGCCGGCCCGAAAGCGAAGGTCGTGTTGCGTGGTGCCAAGCTCGACACCGCCACCGAAGTGAAGGCCGACGCCGGCACATTGAAGATCACCCGGAAGGGCAAGGTGACGCCCCCCAACAACTACCCGGTCGAGAAGATCGGCGATTCGGAAGTGGAAGTGGAGATCGAACTGCCGGCCGACTTCAAGGGCGAGGCGGTGACGTTCACGGTTGTCACGCCCGGCGGCACGAGCGAGCCACTGTCGGTGCCGCTGGGGAAGGGTGCGACACCCGAGAAGGAGCCGAACGACGGGTTCGACAAGGCGCAGGAGCTTTCGATGCCGGCCATCGTGGACGCCACCATCAGCCGGGAGAAGGACACGGACGTGTTCAAGGTGGTCGGCAAGAAGGGGCAGAAGTTGACTGTCGCGGCCACCTCGCACGGCTCCCCCGCCGACCTGCTGCTGAGCGTGTACGACGCCAACCGCCAACTGCTGCTGACCGTGGACGACGTGGGCGGGAAGACCGACCCCTCGGCCGCGGTCACACTTCCCGCCGACGGCGTGTACTACATCTCCGTGCTGGAAGCGCACGACCTGGGCGGCACCGGGTTCGGGTATCGGCTGACGGTGAAGTAGCGGACTTGACGAGCCGAGCGGCGTAAGCCGCCGGGTGAACCAGAACCCGGCCCCGTCCACCCCTACCGCACACAGCGACCATCTGGCATAATGATTTCGCCATGACCATCACCAAAGAAACCCTCCGCGCGTTCCTGTCCGACTCGCTGCCCGACGCCGAGGCGACGGAGGTGGAGAAGCGCATCCGCGACGACGCCGCCGTGCGGAAGCTGTACGCCGAAGTGCAGGAGGAGGACGACCGCGGCGAGCACAGCGTCGGGGCCATCTGGCGGCGGGCGCACGTGTCGTGCCCCACCCGCGACCAGTTGGGCGGGTATCTCATCCAGGCGCACGACGACGACCTGCTCGACTACATCACCTTCCACCTGACGACCGTGGGGTGTGCGTACTGCACGTCGAACCTGGACGACCTGCGGCAGCGGCAGGCGGAGGCGACCGGCGACGGGGCGAAGAAGCGGCGGAAGAAGATCGTCCACTCGACCGGCGGCAAGCTGAAGGACGTGAGCGGGAGCTGACAACGAGCCGCGGCCCCCCCGGCGCGGGTGGGGCCGCCCCCGCACCCTGGGCGGGCCGGGGCGTCCAAACCGGTACGACAGCCCGGCGGGG
>JANNVG010000026.1:0-1787 GCA_031414395.1 Fimbriiglobus sp. | reverse complement strand
CGCGAGCGAGGGGCCAGTGACTGGCTCGAAATGGCCATCGGCCCCTCGCTCGCGCGTCGGGCTAACAAGTCGTCGGACTGGCATTGCGAGCCTGAAGGTCGGTAGCCAGGGGTGAAGTCGGCGAGCCGCAGGCGAGCGACGCAACCCCTGGAACACAGGCCTCACCAGACCAAGCCCCGGAAGGGCGACAGACACCCGATCTGTCGCCCCTCCGGGGCTTGGACTGTTTTCGCATCGGGTCCAGGGGTTGCACTCGCGGTCGCTCGCTCCACCCCTGGCTAACAACAGTCGCCGCTCCGCGGCGGGGCGGTTGCCCGGTGCCGTGGTGCCGAGTCCCACGACGACCCGCCCGCCGCCCAGCTTCACCGCCCGAGCATCGCCTTCACCGCCGCGAAGCCGTCCGCGGCGATGGCGTCCAGACTCTTCGGGTGGATCGTGTCGGCGAGCACCTTCAGCATGTCGGGCAGCGCCTTCGACCACACGTCCATCTGCTTCCACTCGTTGAAGTCTTCGACCGGCAGGTACTTGAAATCGGCCCCGTCGTACTCTGCCTGCCGCTCCGCCCAGTGTTTGGCCAGTGCCGTCCGCGCCGGCGGCTTGGAGTACGCCACGTCGCCCACCGACACGCCCACCACCCGGCGGCGGAACGCCTCCTTGTCGGACTTGCAGTCGAGGAACGCGGTGTACAGTTCGGTCACGCAGTAGGCGGACTTCAGGTACTTGTCGCTCAGCACGGCCACCACCCTCGCCGTCTGTCCGGCCAGCTTGATGTACTCCGAGATGCGATCCCCCGGCCGCATCCGTTCCTTGTCGTACAGCGGCTCGTACCCCCAACTCTCCAGGGCGCGCACTAGGCCCAGCACCGTCTTCTCCCGCGCCTGCCCTTCCTCGCTCTTGTCCCCCCAGGCGTAGGAGATGAACACCCGCTTTTCGGGCGGCGTGCCCGGCGGCGGGTCGCCGCCGATCTGCGTCAGCGCTTCCACCCCGCGGGCGGTGATGACGGTCGGTTCGTCGGCCCGTTCGACGTGCCTGCCGCTGCGGGTCACGGTCGGCTTGGTATTGGTTGCGGCAAGGCTCAGCGTTTCGAGCACGGCTGAAATGAGCTTGTCGGCCGGCGGCCCCCACGCGGTCACGCTCACCCGCCCGGCGAGTGAACTGCCCTTCGGGTCGTCCCACGTCACCTGAGCCAACACCTCGCCGCCGTCGGCGCGGAACCAGAAGCCGTACTTCCAGTAGATGGCGTTGTCGCCGGCCGTGCCGCCGATCTTTGCCATGAAAGAGCGCACGATGCCTTCGTGAAGGAAGCGGAATTCGGCGGTGGCGGTGGCGTCGGCGGGGGTGTCCAACTTCGATTGCAGCACGTCCCGCTTGGCCTCGAACGTCGGAAGCCAGTCGGGCGCGATGTACTCGGGTTCGCCGTGCGACACCTTCTTCCCGCGGAAGCAGATGCCGCAGTTCACCATCATGTCGAGGAACACTCGCTGCTCGTCGGGCTTGTAGTTGCCCCACACGAGTTGGGCGAGGTGTTCGCGGGTGAACTTGCCGTCGTTAAAGAAGTACGGGGCGGTGCGCTGGCGGTCACACACGGTGTAAATGGCGTCCAACGCCCACTGCTGATCGACGACGATTTGCCCGCCGAACAGGTCGCTCCGGTGGAACACCACGCCGGTTTCGTGCAGGAACTTCAGCAGCACGGCCGGGTTGCTCACTCCGCTGGTACTTTGAGTTGAGGCGTCCCCACCCCCGGCTCGCCCGCTTTGCGGCGAGCCGACCCCTCCCCGGCGGGG
>JANNVG010000025.1:0-5324 GCA_031414395.1 Fimbriiglobus sp. | reverse complement strand
TTCGAGCAAGTCGCTGGCCCCTCGCTCGCGCGTCGGGCTAACCGGAGATTCGCCATGCCCCGCGTCACCTTCACCCACCACCTCCACGCCCGCCCCGCGCTCGCTCCCGCCGCCGATTACCCGTTCGCGTTCAAGGACGTGGGCGAGTCCGCCGGCGTGTTCCCGGCCGTCGAGGGCATCCGCGGGCACGCCGTCGCGTGGGGCGACGCCGACGGCGACGGCTGGCCCGACCTGTTCGTCGGCACCTTCCACAACAGCGGGTCGAAGCCCGGCGTGCTGCTGCGGAACGTGAAGGGCAAGTTCACCGCCGACGAGCAAGAGCACCTGAAGACGTCCGGCATCGGCAGCGGGGCGCTGTTCGTCGACTTCACCAACTCCGGCCGGCTCGACCTGTATGTGTCGCACTGCGCCCACGGCAAGGACGGCGTGCCGGCCGTGCCGAGTCTGCTCTTCCGCAACGACGGCGACGGCAAGTTGACCGACGCGAGCGCGAACAGCGGGGCGTGCCCGAAGGGGTACGAGGGCCGTGGGCTGGCCGCCCTCGACTTCGACGGCGACGGCCTGCTCGACCTGCTGTTGTGCGAGCAGTACTACTCGCCGAAGGTGAAGACCGGCGCACTGCTGCTCCGCAACAAGGGCCGGCACCAGTTCGAGCCGGTGCAAGCGGCGGCCGGGCTGCCCGTCGGGTTCGGCGGGCTGGGCGTGGCCGCGGCCGACGTGAACGGCGACGGCTGGCCGGACGTGTTCCTGTCGCACGGCGGCGGCGAACACACGCTGCTGCTGAACGACGGCAAGGGTAAGTTCCGCGAGGCGGCCGGCACCGCCGACGTGTTCCGCTGGAAGCTGGCCGGCCCCGAAGACACCCCCGCCGGCGTGTGCGTCGCCGACGTGAACCGCGACGGCCTGCCCGACATCGTGGTCGGCCACCACTTCAAATCGCCCTGGACCAAGCCCGCCCCCATTCGCCTCTATTTGCACCGCGGCAACACGGCCGGCGTGCCGAAGTACGAGGACGTGACCGCGAAAGCCGGCCTCGCCCCGCTGTCGATGAAGGCCCCGCACGTCGAGGTTCAAGACTTCGACAACGACGGCTGGCCGGACATCTCCGTCAGCGTCGTGAAGTTCAAAGGCGACACGCCGTGCCCGGTCATTTACAAGGGGCTGGGGGTGAAGGACGGCGTCCCGCAGTTCCGCGACGACGCCTGGGGGGTGAACGACTTCCCCACCGCGGAGGACGTGGCATTGAAGCGGTCCGGCCCGTTCTTCGAGAAGGTGCTGAAGGACAAGAAGGTGATGTACACCGCCGCCGGCCCGTCGTGCGACTTCGACCGCGACGGCAAGCTGGACTTCTTCCTGGCCAACTGGTGGGTGGAGTCGAAGTCGATGCTGCTGAAGAACGAGACGACCGGCGGGCACTGGCTGAGCGTGCGAGTGGAGGGCCAAGGCGGGGTGAACCGCATGGGCGTCGGGGCGAAGGTGCGGGTGTTCCCGGCGGGCAAGCTGGGGCAGGCGGCGGAGTTGCTCGGCGAGCGCGAGATCGCCATCGGCTACGGGTACTGCTCCGGGCAAGAAGCCGTCGCCCACTTCGGCCTGGGCAACGAGGTGAGCGTGGACGTGGAAGTGGTGTTGCCGCACGGCAAGGGGACCGTCACCCGCAAGGCGGTGCCCGCCGACAAGCCGCTGGTGGTGACGCCGTAACGCCGCGGCGACATCTGGGTCACGGCGGCGGCGGCCGCCGGGTGCGGGCGGTTCACTGGAACCGGGAACGCAGTGACCGGGTCAGCAAGTGCGGCGAGCCGAGCGGTGTCAGCCGCCGGGTGATCTGGAGAAGCTCGGCCACCGCCTTCTTCGCCTTCGCCACCGCGTCAAACGCCGCGAGAGACGCCAGCAACACAGGAAGCGCGAGACGCGCCATCGTGACCTCCCCCGCAGCTCAGTCCTGGTCCCACTTGCCGCACGGCTTCATCGTCGTCACGGTCAGCTTGTTCTCCTTGGTCGATTTGAACTCCTTCGGCCGCTCCGCGTAGTCCTCCCCCTTCTTGAACTCCTTCTCCACCACCCACTTGCCGCTGTACACGATGACGAGATTGTCGCCCTCGAGCTTGAAAACGCAAGGCTGCAAGATCGGCACGATCTCGTCGCCCTTGTCGCCACCGAAGCTCCGGCTGCGACCCTCGCTGCGAAAGTCCAGCCGCATTGGGTCGGCCGTCGGGTCGATCCGCGGGCCGGGCTTCTGAATCCCTTGCGACAGTTCCCCGCGACGACCCCAACCCGCGTTGTACTCAAGGGTGAATTCGGACGCGCCGAGCTTTTCCGGGTCGGTGACCCGAACGCCGTCTTTCACCTCCTCGGTTTCCAACCAGCATCGGTAGAACTGCTTGCGCACTTTGGCCGTGGGGTCATCCTTGGGCGGGTCAGCTGCACTGAGTACGGCGATGATACTTATCGTCGCGACGAGCGAAATTCGCCGTATCATCGGGAGGACTCCGTTGAGGTGGTACCGGAAATTACACGAAGCTCGGGTTCTTGAACTCGACCAGACTGCCCCAGTGACTCTGGAGGAAAATCCTGCCAACGTCGGCAGGCCCCAGTTTCGTGTCAGTCTGCCTGCTGCCGGTCCCCTTCAGTTTCGTCCCGTCCGCTCCGAGCAGTTCCCAGCCGTTGAACCCGCCGAAGGTGACATATCCCAGGGTACCGCCGTTGAACTCGAAGCTCACCTTCAGTTTTGCCGCCACGGTAATCGCCCCGTTGACGATGGTGGGCGGCGTGAACTTGATCCGCATCCGGTTCCACTGCCCCGGCGTCACGGAATGATTGTAAATCCCTTGCCCGGCCGGGACCGGCACTTTGTACGGCCAGCCCGGCGTCACCTGGGTTTTCAGGGTCGGCGTCTGGCCCGGCGGGGGCGGCGGATCGGGCACCGCCTGGCCGAACGGCACGTTCGTGCTGTTGATCTGCACCTCGTACATGTTGTAGATGTACACCCCCGAGTTGCCGAAGTGCTCGGCGTTCTGCGGCTGCGCCCACACCCCGGTGGGGCGCATCGGTGTCGCCGCTTGCCCGGCGTCCGCCACTCGCCAATCGACGATGAACTCGAACGCGCCGTACGGTTGGGCGGAGCTGTGCTTCAGGTAATGCCCCTCGTCGATCATCGAATGCACCCACGGGGTGCCGGTCGGGGTCAGGTACGTCGGGGTGTCCCCGTCCCACCCCAGCATCCAGGTGCCGTTCTTGTAGTTGGTGTCCGCGTCTTGCGACGCCCTCGGGTCCACCACCCACTCGGCCCAGCCGTCCACGTAGGTGTTCGGGAAGTCGTCGTTGCGGATAATGCCGCGGCCGAACGGAGTGACGCGGCCGTCTGAGGTACTCCCGTCCGGCGTCACCGTGAAGTTCGGCGACTTCAGCACCAGGAAGAACTCCTCGTCGTTCTCCTTCACCGTGTCTTCCTTGATTGTTTCCGTCACCATGGCGGTGGCCTGATCGACCGCGAAGTCGAGCGTGCCCACGGCGAGATCATAGTCCTGCCCGGCGACTGCCGTACCGTCCACCGTCTTGTACCCGACGCTCGTCGCCTGCCCGAGTGGTCCCCGGCGCTTGACGGTGAACGTGATCTGGTGCGAGGTGCCATTCCCCTCCGCCGTTTCCTTGTTCGGGATCGACCACTGTGAGGAGTTGGCGGGTAACACCGCCCCCCCACCGAGGGCACCTTGTGGGCTGGACGTGGTGAACACCTCGGGAGTCAACCCCTCCGCGTCCGTGTCGCTGTCGATGGTGCGGTCGTCGCCAGCGAAGTCGGGAGAGAACGTGTACCCGTCCGGCTTCACGAACTTGACCGTGTACTGCGCGGCCGGGTCACGAATCACCTGGAAGGAGAACCGCCCGTCCTCGTCCGTGCTGGCGGTCGCCGCGACCGCCCCGTTCTTGAGCAGTTGGACGGTCCGCCCCCACTCGCCCGGCTCCCCCGTGTCCTGGATGCCGTCGCCGTTCAGGTCGGTCCACATCCGCCCGGCCACCTGCGTGTACACCTGCATCCCGGCAGAAATGTACCACTGAATCGGGTCGCTGGCGGTGAGTGACAGCGCTTCCGTCCACCCGTAGCCGCTGGTGGTGGCGGTGGCCACGTCGCTGTCCACTTGCGGGTCGGTCCCCTGGTGATACAGGGTGTACGCGGCCTCGACCGGCGGGCGGAAGGACACCTTGTACTGACCGAGCGACAGCCCGGTGAACTGATATTCCCCCACGTCGTTCGTCCACGTCTGGGCGACGCAGCTGCCGCTCGACACCGAGTACAGCCACACCCCCACGCCGTTCAACTTGTCCTCGGTCGTTTGCTGAATGCCGTCGCCGGTCGGCCCGTCGTTCCACGCCCACCCGTGAATGGTGCCCGTAGGCGGCGGCGGGGAGGTCGGCGGGATCGGGTATGGCCCCGGCTGCGACGGGGTCGCGGGCGCCGTCGGCACCGGCGGGGCGATGGGGTCGGGGGTGACGACCACCGGGCCGGGGGCGACTGGACTCGATCCGCTGGACGGCGGGAGCGATGGGGCGACCACCGGCGGATCGACGACCGGGGTGACGACGACGGTCCAGGTGCGGTCGTTGTAGTCCCAGTCGGGCGGCATGCCCGGCATGAGCGCCAGGTCTTCCAGGTGCAGCACGAACTGGCCGGCGGTGGCGGTGGTGGTGATGACGAACGGCAGATGCGCCGCGGTCGTCGTGCCGATGGTATCGGGGTCGGGCGAGTAGCTGGCCGAGGTGGTGCCGACGGTTGCCGTGATGGTGTTCACCAGTGCCGCTTGAATGGCCGCGATGGGCGTGGCGGCGGAAACGACTGCCTTGCCGTTCTGCGTGGGCAATGTGGTGTCGAGGGCGATGCCGCCGGTGAACGTGGCGGCACTCTCACCCGCATCGCCGGCGAACGGGCTGAGCATCCCGACGGCGAGTACAGCCGGCACCTCGCGGCCTTCCAATTGGGTGAGAGTCGGGCGGAAGACATTCAGATGTGGGGGGCGATTGTTTGCGGCTCACGGTGCGTATCCCCTGCCGTGGCGACCTGTTGTAGCCGGCCTCTGTGAGGCCGGTCGGGACGGGGGTCACAGACCCCGGCTACAGCAAGACATGAACACCACCTGGTATGGCTTGTGTGGCGTGATTCTGACGAGCGGTTCAGTCAAACGCAAACACATTCCGGGAAGAATTCTCGCGGTCGTCACGACACAGTGAGTTCGAGGTAGGGCGGGGGGGCCGCCCAAGAGTGGGCTCGCCCCCCCCACCCACCCCCCGCGGGGGGCGGCCGCCCAGCGGCGGCCCCCCCCCCCCCAGAGTCC
>JANNVG010000024.1:0-2018 GCA_031414395.1 Fimbriiglobus sp. | reverse complement strand
ACCCAGAAGGCGATGCCGGCCGCGTCCGACTCGCGGTTCAGGAAGTAGCGGAAGAAGAACCGCACCTGGTTGTTCCGGTTCTCGGTCGAGTTGTAGAAGCCGTTCGCCACCGTCTCCCGCACGGCCCCGTTGGCCATCTGGTTCAGCCAGAAGGTGACGCCGGCCGGCTCCCCCGCCCGCAGCAGCGTCGAGCGGTACAGCCCCTTGATGAACGCCTCGTTGGCCGTCGCGCTCGGCTTGGGCGTGTACAACTCGGCCACCGTGGTGGGCGCGCCGACGGTGGCGAACGGGTGCTGCACCTCGAACGCGCCGACGTCCGGCGTGCCGGTGTCGCGGGGGGTGCCCCGCTGGTCGTACACCGAGTAGTTGGCGACGGTGGCCGACGCCTTGCCGACCGCCGGGCTGTTCTGCCCGAGGGCGTGCGTGCGGGTCCGCCCGCCGTTGTCGATCAGTGCCCCGAACAGCGGGTTGACGCCCACCTGGTTGCCGTTCGTGCCGTTCGTCAGCCCGCCGGCGGAGCCGGCGTGGGCGATGACGTTGTTCGAGCTGGCGGCGGCGAGATTGTTGCCGCTGATCTCGTCGGCCGTCGAGGTGCCGCGCGCGTTGCCCGCCACGATGCTGTTGTGCAGCGTCACGGCGGCAGAAGCGACGTAGACGAATCCGCCGGCCCCACTGCCGTTGTTGTCGCTGTCGGCCACGTTCAGGGTGGCGGTGACGTTCGTGAGCGTGATCGCGCCACCAGTCTGGAAAATGGCTCCACCCCATCCAGCCGACGTGTTCCCCGAGAAGGTCGTGTTCACGGCCGTGACCGTCGCGCTCGTCCAGTTGAAGAGTCCGCCGCCGCCGCTCGTCGTCGAGTTCCCGGCGACGAGGCTGTTGGTGATGGTCAGCTTGCTGTTCGCCCCCTGCCAGTTGAAGATGCCACCCCCTTCGCCCCCGCCCACATTGTTCGAGACCGTCACGCGGTTCAGCGTCAGGTCGGTCTGGTTGTTCAACACCCCGGCGCCGAACACCGCCGTGTCGATCCCGTCCGAGTCCTCTTCGTCCACGAGGCCCGTCTGCCCACGGGTGATGGTCAACTGTTGCAGCCGGACGGCGTAGGTGCCGTGGGTGCGGCCGTCGAAGTAGAACACCTGCGATCGCAGGTCGGCGTCAATCGTCACGCCCGCGCTCGGGCCGCTGATGCTCACCGGCCTGCGAACCGCCAGCCGCGTGCCGCCGAGCGTGATCGTCCCGCCGTTCAGCCCCGCGGCGAACGAGATGGCATCCGCATCACCGTTGAGGTTGGCCAGGTCGATGGCTTCCCGGAGCGTGAAACGGCCGGCGGCCAGGTTGCCGTCGATCACGTCGGTCGTGGCGTCCACCACCAGCGGGATGTCGCGGCCGAACACGCGAAGGATGGCCACGTCGGTGCCGGCGGACGCGGTGGCCGCCGAGCCGACGCCGACCGCCCGCCCGCTCGGGTCGAGGGCGAGGCCGAGGAGTTTGTCGGTGAACGCCCCGCCCAGGTCGAACGCGTATCGCCTCGTCCCGCTGTTGAACGAACTGTCGAGAGTGCCGTCGGCGTTCACTCGGGCGAGGAGCATGTCGGAGTCGGCGACGTGTGCGTTCGTGACGCCCCCGAGGACGATCTTGCCGTCGGGTTGCAGGGCCAGGGCGTTGGCCGCGTCGTCCCCGAGGTACGGGATGGTCTGCTTGCCATCCCCGTCGAACGTGGTGTCGAAAGTGCCGTTCGTGTTCAGCCGGACGACCCCCACGTCGGTCCCGACCGACGTGGCCGTCCGCACCGTGCCGCCGAGCACGATCTTGCCGTCGGACTGAATCGCCACACCGGTCGCGACGTCGGGGAAGTTCCCGGGGTCGAAGCGGAGGATGAGTTTGCCGTTGCCGTCGAAGGTCGTGTCGAGGGCGCCGGCCGACGTCAGGCGGGCGACGACGATGTCGGTGCCGGTGGAGGTGGTCGTGGCGGTCCCGGCGACCACAATCATACCGTCCGACTGGATGGCCAGAGCGTTGGC
>JANNVG010000023.1:0-2947 GCA_031414395.1 Fimbriiglobus sp. | reverse complement strand
TCCCCACTCGGGCCGTGCCGGTGCGTCGTCCCCGGTATCGACCGGGGCGTGATCCAGGGGTGCCGTTTCCGGCGGGCCGTCCGGCGGACCTGCGGTCTGTCCGGTCGGTGTTTCGTCGTGCACGGCCAGTTCGCTGCGAGCGAGGGTGTGCCCCACGTCGAGCAGGTCGAACAGGCCGAGCAATTTGAGCAGTTCGTCGGCACGCGCGGTGCCGGATTGCGTCACCCACAGGGAAATGCGGAGTGCGGAGTGTGGATTGAGGAATGAAGAGTCGGCTTCCACACATTCCGCATTCCGCACTCCACAATCCGCAATTGAGATGCCCCGCAGGTACGGCCGCACGTTCAGCCGCCGCGGGCGGGGCTTGTACCGATCCACCCACACCTTTTCGCTCGCCATCAACTCGTCGGCGATTCGGCGGGCCGGTTCGACGCGATCCACCGGCACGTCGAGTGTGTACACCACGCTCCGGGGCACGGCCGTCGCCTTCAGCGGCACCTCGACCGCGGACACGAACTCCAACCCGGCCGGCGCCTGCCGGTTCAGCCGGTCGCGCACGTCTTCGGCGTCGAGCGGGGTGGTGAGTTCGACTTCGAGCACCTCGTTCAGCCCGTCGGCCCCGAGCGGCAGCGACAGGGCGAACACCATACGGGGGGTGGGGTGGAAGCCGTTGGTGCTGCGGAAGGGGAGGTCGGCGCGGCGGAGCATCCGCTCGGTCGCGCGGACCATGTCGAGGTGACTGAGCAACCGGAGGACACCGGTCTTGCGGAATCGGAGGCGGATTTTGTCGCCGGCCATTGGCGGGGTGTCGCGTAAGTCCCACGGCGGGCGGCAACCCCGTCCGCGCGGCCGGCGGTGCCGGGCCGTTCAGCGGGGGGTGTCCGTCTTCCGCACAGGCCGGTCGTGGTCCGGGGTCACAGACCCCGGCTACAACTCAGTCGTTCGCGTCCGGCAGGACGCGACGCAGGTGATCTCTCAGGTAGCGGGTGACTTCACTGGCCGTTTCGAGGCTCAGGCACTCCGCAGCAACCTTCTGGCAGTCGGGCAGGGCAACGGACCGCACCACCCGCTTGATGTCCGGAATCTTTCGCGGGGTGGCGCTCAGTTGTCGCACCCCCAGGCCGATGAGGAGCGGGGCGAACATGGGTTCGCCGCTCATCTCCCCGCACACGTTCACGCCCACCCCGGCGGCGGCGGCGGCCTTGGCCACCCGGTCGATCAGCCGCAGCACGGCCGGGTCGGCGGCGCTGTACAGGTCGGCCACCGCCTCGTTGTTCCGGTCGGCCGCCAGGGTGTACTGCACCAGGTCGTTCGTGCCGATGCTGAAGAAGTTCACCTGCTTGGCCAGCACGTCGGCCATCATGGCGGCACTCGGCACCTCAATCATGGTACCGACTGGCACGTCCGGTTTGAAGGGGATTCTCGCCTCCTCCAGGTCTTCCTGCACCTCGCGGAGAATGCCCTTGCACTGCCGCAGCTCCATGACGGTGGAGATCATGGGGAACATGATCCGCGCGTCGCCGTACACGCTCGCCCGCAGGATGGCCCGCAGTTGCGTCTTGAACAGGGGCAAATTCCGCAGGCACAGCCGCACGCTCCGCAGGCCGAGGAACGGGTTCTTCTCGTGCGTCACCACCCCCGACGTGTGCGTGAACTTGTCCCCGCCCAGGTCGAGCGTGCGGATGACCACCGGCCGCTCCGGGCCGATCTCGGTGAGCACCGCCTTGTACGCCTCGTAGTGCTCCTCCTCGGTCGGGTCGTGCGACTTGTGGATGTACAGGAACTCGGTGCGGTACAGGCCCACCCCTTCCGCCCCGCGGTCCAGGCACTGGCGGGCCTCGGCCGGGAACTCGATGTTCCCGAGCATGGTCACCCGCACCCCGTCGCGGGTGACGCCGGGCACGTTCCGCGACTGCACGCGGTGTTCCCCGCTCTTGCTCCGCTCCAACCGCCGCGCCCGCTCGTACCGCTCGACCGTCGCCTCGTCCGGGTCGATGATGATGAGGCCGTTGTTCCCGTCCACGATGACCGTGTCCCCGCCCGACACGTCCGTTAAAAACCGCCCGACGCCGACCACCGCCGGGATCTCCAGCGCCCCCGCCAGGATGGCCGTGTGGCTGGTCGCCCCGCCGCTCTCGGTGGCCAGGGCGAACACCAGTTTCGGGTCGAGTTCGGCCGTCTCGCTCGGCGTCAGGTCGTTGGCCAGCACCACCACCGGCTCGTCGAGCGCGACGAGCGGTTCGCGGCGGTCGCCGCGGAGCAGCGCGAACAGGTGCCGCTCGAAGTCGACGTAATCGCCGCGCAACCGGGCCGCCTGCGGCAGGTGCGAGGCGGCGTCCAGCCGCTTCAGGATGTCGCGGACGTACCGGCTGACGGCGTACTCGGCCGAGTAGTCCTTCGCCCGCACCAGGTGCTCGATCCCGCCGATCAGCTTGGCGTCGTCGAACAGCCCGCTCTTCGCCTCGAAGATGTCGCCGATCACCCGCCCGTGCTTGCGGGTCAGTTCGATCTGCCGCTCGGCCGACTCCCGCTTCGCCGCCTCCACGGCGGCCCACAGGCGGACGGCTTCGGCCTCGGTCTGCGCGTGCGGGACGATCTGAATCGGGATGCGGACGCCCTCGGTGTCCAGCACCAGGGCGGGACCGATGGCGATCCCAGGACAGACGGCGATTCCGCGGCGAACGTGCATGTCTACGGGCGGCCGGCGGACGGCGACGGGGTTGAATTGCTCTTAGGGTATGGAACGGGCGTGCGAACGGCAGGGGTGTTCGGTTGGCGAGCCGCCGGGTTCGGTCGGGTGGCCGACTCTCGCCGAGAGTCGGAGTAGGGCGTTAGGGCATTTTCAGTCGGCTCGTTGCGGCGGAACGCCGTTCAAGGTAGGGCGGGCGAGCCGACGAAGCGTCGGCGACCCCCGCCGCGTGTCGCTGTGGCGGGGGTCGCACACGAA
>JANNVG010000022.1:0-4920 GCA_031414395.1 Fimbriiglobus sp. | reverse complement strand
ACCCCCCCGTCCCCGCCGCCCGCGGGGTGGGCGGGGGGACCACCGGGGGGGTGGGGGGGTGCTTTGGGGGTGGGGTGGGTGGGGGGGGCCCGCGCGCGCGGCGCGCCCCGAGACCCACGACGTTCACGCCGTCCGTGGGTCTCGGCTCGCTCCGCTCGCTCGGACCCACCCAACGCACACCACCCCATCTGCACCGCCGCACAGCCCAGGTGCTCCCGCCGCACACCAGGCGGGCGGCGGTCACGGGCGGTAACGGATGTCGGTGACGACCACCGCGTTGTCGTCGTCGAACACCTCGTATTCGACGACCAGCGGCGGGCGGATGAGAATCCGCTCGTTGTCGGCCCGCGACTCGCCGACGTGCTGCGGGTTGACGGCCAACACCTGATCCAACTGCGCCACCAGTATCGTGAGCGCCGCACTCCCACCCGTCACGTTGGCCGCCATGTAGGCCCTGGCCAACTCGTTGAGCGGTCGCCGCAGCCAGATGACGCGGAACCTCATTTCCCGCCCCCGTCGATGACCGCCTGGAGGTAGCTGATGGCTTCCGCGGTGGTCAGTCCGTTCCCGGCCCGGTAGTCGGCCACCGCCGCCGCCCGTGCCGCCTTCGCCTCCGGGGTGTCGTCCGTCGCTCGCAGCGCCGCGTACTCGTCCGCCACGTCCGGCAGGAGTACCAGCACCGCCCGCCGCGGTTTCGTCACCGGCAGCGGCTCGAGCAGGCGGACCGCCCCGCTCGGATCGATCACCGCTTCGACAGCGTTCGTCATGGCCGGCCCTCGCGTCTGTGTGTGCCGCTCATTATACCGCCGGCCGGGGCGACATCCGCCGGGCGGCGCGTCCGTTGATCGCGGCCGTCCGCCCTTCCCGAACCGGCGGGGTGCGCCTACAGTATCAGTTCCACTGTTTGTCGGAGCGCCGCCGTGCCGCCGTTCGCCGCCGAGACCACGATTAGCCTCTGGGGCTGGATCCTCACCGGGGTGCTGATCGTCATCAGCCTGATCCTGATGTTCATCGTGCTCATCCAGCGGGGCAAGGGGGGCGGGCTGGCCGGCGCGTTCGGCGGGCCGGGCGGGTCGAGCGCGTTCGGCTCCCGCGCCGGCGACGCCTTCACCAAGATCACCCTGTACCTGGCCGCCATCTGGGTGCTGGTCATCATGATCAGCGTGAAGTCGTTCGCCAGCAAAGCCCCGCTGCCCGGCGACAAGAAAGACCCGACGCCCGCCACCGCCCCGGCCGACCCGACCCCGCCCCCGACCCAGCCCTAACCGAGACTCCGCCCGTGCTGCTCAGCATGACCGGGTTCGGGTCGGCCCGCGGGGCCGGCACCGGCTTCGCCGTGTCCGTCGAGGTGCGGGCGGTGAACAACCGCCACCTGAAGCTGACCGTCCGCGGCACCGACCCGTACCCGCTGTTCGAGGCCGAACTGGAAAAGGTGGTCCGCCGGCACGTCCGCCGCGGCAGCGTGCAGGTCCAGATCAAGGTGGACCGCGGCACCCGCGCCGCCGACCTGACCCTGAACACCGCCACCCTGACCGCCTACAAACGGCAGGTGATCGAGGCGTGCGACGGCCTGGACGCGACGGCCGTGAACGCCGTGCTGAGTGGGCTGCTGAGTCTGCCCGGCATCGCCCCCGAAGCGATCAGCATGGGCGGGCTGCCCGACGACGAGTGGCCGGTGGTCGAGAAGGTGCTGGGCGAAGCACTGACGAAGCTGGACGCCACTCGGCAGGCCGAAGGGCGGGCGATGGCCGCCGAACTGATGGCCCAACACACGGCCATGACCACGGCTCTGGCCGGCATCCGCGAGTGCCTGCCGGCGGTGGTGGCCAACTACCGCACCCGCATCCTGGACCGCGTGCGGCAGGCGGTGGCCGACGCCGGCGTGACGGTGGAGGCGGATCATCTCATCCGCGAGGTGGCCATCTTCGCCGACCGCACGGACGTGTCCGAAGAGGTGACGCGGTTCGCGGCGCACCTGGACCAGTTCGCCGAGCTGGTGACGGTCGGGGCGAGCGACGGGGCCGGGCGGCGGCTGGAGTTCGTCGTGCAGGAGATGGGCCGCGAGGCGAACACGCTCGGTTCCAAAGCCGGCGACGTGGGCGTGTCGCGGCGGGTGGTGGACCTGAAAGCCCACCTGGAACGGGTGCGGGAGTTGATTCAAAACGTGGAGTAGTGCGGAGTGCGGTATGCGGAGTGAAGACCAGCACGGCGATCCGCAACCGCCTTCCGGTGGCGTGCTTTGCGCTGCTTCCATTCCGCACACCGCACACCGCACTCCGCACTCGACCCTGCCGCCGCTGTTCGTACTCTCTGGCCCCAGCGGGGCGGGCAAATCGACGGTGGTGGACGCGGTGCTGCAGGCGTGCCGGTTCCCGCTGCGGCGGGCGATTACCGCCACCACCCGCGACCCGCGACCGGGCGAGCGGGCGGGTGTGGATTACCACTTCTGGCCGCGGGAGCGGTTCGAAGAGGCCATCGCCGGCGCGGAGATGTTGGAGTTCGCGGTGGTTCACGGGCACGACTACTACGGCACCCCGCGGACGGAAGTGGACGGCCCGCGGCTGGGCGGGTGGGGCGTGCTGCTGGTGATCGACGTGCAGGGGGCGGCGGCCGTGCGGCGGCAGTACCCCGGCGATCACGTGTCGGTGTTCCTGGACGTGCCGGGCGCGGGCGAGTTGGAGCGCCGCCTGCGGGCGCGGGGCACCGAGGGCGACGAGACGATCGCCCGCCGGCTGGCGTCGGCCGAGCGGGAGGTGGCGCGGGCGGGCGAGTTCGACGTGCGGGTGGTGAACGACACCGTCCCGAACGCGACCGGCGAGTTGTTGCGGGTCATTGACACCGAGTTCACACACCGAGGGATTTCGCCATGCTCGACGAGCTGAAGGAAGAGGAGATCGTGAACAAGGTGGGCGGGCGGTTCAAGCTGTCCACGCTGATTCAGAAGCGGATGGTGGCGCTGAACACCGGCGCCCCGCCGCTGGTGGACATCCGCACGACCGACAAGCTGCAGATCGTGGTGCAGGAGATCTTGCAGGACAAGATCTACCTGGACATGTCGGGCAACCTGCAAACGGGCGAGGGCGACTACACCGGCGACGTGCTGAACAGCCTGTCGGCCGACGACTGACCTTCCGGCGGGCGAACCCGGCCCGCGAGGGCCGCGGGTGCGGGTGAAAGTGGCTTCACTCCCAACCCACCGACCTTGCGGTCGGGGTTCGCCTGACATGGCCGTGAACCCCGGCCGCGCCGCCCGCGTACCGACTGCGACAGCTCCCCCGCGGGTGACCCGACCATGGCCGACGCCCCCAAGTTGAACAGTGCCACCGACGCCACCGCCGGCCGGTACGCCACCCTCTCCTGGCTGGCCGTCCTGTCGCTGGTGGTGGCCGTCCTGTTCGTCGTCCTGCTCCTGTGGCTGAGCTGGCAGGCGTACTCGACCGGGCAGCCGCTCATGCAGTGGTGGCTGTTCGTGTTCCCGGTGGCCGGCGTCCTGCTGGCGTTCGTCGCCCGCCGCGAGGTGCAGAACTCGGAGGGCGCCCGCACCGACAAGGGGATGGCGGGCGCCGCCTGGTGGGCGTGCGTGGTGGGCGGGGCGTGCTACTTCGCCTACCTGCTGGCGAACGACCTGGCCGTGCGGGCGGAGTCCGAGCAGGTGGTCGTCAAGTGGGCCGACAAGCTGGCCGCCGCCAAGCCGGCCGAGGCGGGCGATAAGGCCACGTGGGAGGCGTTCGAGAAGACACTCGACCCCGGCTCGCCGATGGTCGGCAACCCGCAGGCGGCCTACCTGCCGCAGGTGGCCATGCACTACGGCCAGTTCCGCAACACCCCCCTGCTGCTCGTCTGGGCGCGGAACCGCGACGCCGCCACCTTCACCCCGAACGGCCTGCGGACCTGGGACCTGGCCACCGACGGCAAGCTGACGTGCGAGGCCGCCGCCACCCTCTCCTGCCCGGAGGGCGACTTCCCCGTCGTCATCGGCCTGCAGGGGGTCGTCGCCGACCCGAAGACCAAAGTGCGGACGTGGCAGGTGGTGCCCGGCCAGCAGTTCAAGTTCATCGACCTGGACACCGCCCCCCGCACCAGGTACGGGTGGATGATCGACGACCTGCAGCGGGAGGCGGCGAACGCCGCCGATCAGTTCTTCCTGGCGTACGGCAGCGTCCCGCCGTTCGGCCCGTCGCTCGCCATCGACCGCTACATGGGCCCGCACCGCAGCGCCGACTACACCGAACGCCTGGGCAAGCCGGAGGGGCTGGCCTTCCGCCTGATGCTGGTCGGCCCGTCCGCCATCCTCGTCGGCCCGACCGACCCGACCCAGGTGCCCGCCGCCGACCGCTCCCCGCACTTCTTCACCGGCACCAGCGGTCAGCCGCACACCGACGCCCCGTTCACCCGCCCGGACGGGCAGAAGGTGCCGGACGGCGGGCTGAGCACCCTCCAGAAGGTGTGGGCGCAGCCGACCCTCTCCCTCATCGGCCCGGCGTTCCGCTCGCGGCTCCGCAACCCGGACATGGCCCCGCGGTTCCCGCTCGTGGACACGGCCGACCCGGCGCGGGTGGTGGTGAAGGTGCCGGTCGACTTCCACCCGCGGCGGGATGAGTTCACGGGCAAGACGTTCTCCACCGGCCTGCTGGTGATGGTGTGCGACGACCCGGCCGCCCTGAAGGACCTGACCGCCGCCCGCGACGACGCCAAGGCCGGCCGCGACAAGCCGAAGGCCGAGTACCCCGGCCCCTCCCGCCCGTTCCCCTTCCGCGTCGTCCGCTTCGAGTCCGACCTGCTGCCGGTGGCTGCCCCGGAAGCCCAGCCGGGCGGCCCCGGCGGCGGGTGACGCCGGCCCGGGGAGACAAGAGACCGGAGGAGACGCGGTTTTTTTTAAACCCCGCACCCGTGCGCCTAAAACTTTATTTATAATTTTTT
>JANNVG010000021.1:0-2095 GCA_031414395.1 Fimbriiglobus sp. | reverse complement strand
GGCCGAAGGACGCCCGCACCAAGTGGGGCTTCCTGCTGGCCGCCGTGCGCCCGAAGAGCCGATGGCAGCGCGACCTGATCTGTACGGCCGTCGGCGGCGCGGTGGTGGCCGTCGCGGCGGTGGCGTGGAAGTTCTTCGTGTAGCCGCGAGCCGCAGGCGAGCGCGGAGGACAGAGAGGACTAACCACAGAGGCACAGAGGCACAGAGAAAGCACGGAGGAGAGTTTTGTTCTGAACACTCCCTCCTGCTTCTCTGTGCCTCTGTGCCTCTGTGGTTAGTCTTCCGCACTCCTGCCTTCTAAAACTCCGTCTCGCGCAGGCTCTTCGCCCCGGTGGTGAGCGGCACCCACACGGCCGCGACGGTCAGGCCGGCCGTCACCGGCAGGCCGGCGAACGCCCACCACGGCCAGCCGGCGTTCGGGGTCACCACCCCGCGGATGCCGGCCGCCAGCACCGGCCCGGCCGAGCTGCCCACCGCCAGCAGCAGGAAGCCCAGCCCGACGATCATGTTCACCGTGCCGCCGAACCCGACCACGATCTTCGACGGGTCCGTCTCCTTGAAGTTCGGCATGGTCGCCCCCAGGCCCACGTTCAGCCCGCTCAGCCCCAGCCCCACGCACACCGCCGCGAACAGGTGGACCAGCAGCGGCACCGGCGGAACACCCAGCAACAAATCACCAGTGAGCGTGAGCGACACGGCCACCAGCAGCGTGCCGGTGGCGGCGAACGCGAACTTGCCGGTGAGGATCTGCTCGCGGCGGATGGGCATGAGGCCGAGGATCCAGAACTTCCGCCCCTCCAGGCTCATGAGCGGGTAGATGAACCGGCTGAGGCCGGCGCACAGCAGCACGGAGACGGCCCCCAGGTTGATCAGGCTGAGGGCTTCCGCCGGGATGCCGCCGTCCACCCGCTTGGAGAACTCGCGGAAGTTGATCGCCCCGAGCAGCATCATGCCGCCGAAGATGAACAGCAGCACCCACTGCGTGGGGTCGCGGCGGAAGGTGCGGAAGTCCTTCACCACCAGCAGCCGCACGGGTCGGCTCAGGTAGAACACCAGCCCTTCCATGACGTGATCGAGCGCGTGCGCCCGGTACGTCTTCTTCGCCCGCCCGGTGCCGCTGACGCGATCGAAGGCGGGGCGGTAGGTGAGTCTCGCCACCCCCGCGGCGATCAGGTAGGCCACCAGCCCGTTGCTCCACAGGAGGGCGAGCGGGAGGAGCGCGCCGGCCGGCTGGTCGTTCGCGGCGGCCCGCAGGCCGTTCGTCATCCAGTGGCTCGGCACCCACGCGCTTTGCGTCAGCCCGAACTGGCCGAGCAGGTCGGTCACGTCGTCCTTCTTCCCCCCGCTCACGAACGCCTCGCGGGCCTTCAACCCGGATTGCACCAGCCACGCCCCGAGGGCCACCACCAGCGCCACGATGAGGAGGGCGAACGCCTGCTTGCGGTTCTTCGGCAGGAACCGCACGAGCAGCAGGCACACGGTGGCCGACACCGCCCCCGGCAGCAGCACGAACCCGAGCAGGAAGAGCGGCAGCAGCGGGTAGTAGTACCACGGCACGCCGGCCATCACGCCGAACGCGATGAGCACCGGCAACCCCAGGATGACGAACGCCCACGAGCTGAACGCCACGGCCGCGCGGAACTTGGTGGCGAAGATCTGGTCCGCGCGGGCGGGGGTGGCGAGCAGGAAGCGGGCTTCCGGGGCGGTGAACAGGCTGGCGTACAGGACGATGCCGGTGCTGAACAGGAGCATCCCGCCGAGGGTGAAGAAGAGCAGGTCGAACAGCAGCCCGCCGATGTCGCCTTTGAGCGGCACCCCGTTCGTGGTCAACTCCCAGAAGCCGTAGTGGGCCAGCCCGTACACGAACGCGGCGACGACGGCACTGGTGGCGAGCATGGTGAACATCTTCACCTTGCCCGACCGGAGCGCGACGGCCAGCGAGTTGCGCAGCGTGGTCCGCCGCAGGCGGCGGAAGACGGCGGCCTGATCGGCGGGTGTGGACATGCCGATAGGGTAGGTGAGACCTCACCCCCCGGCCCCCTCTCCATGTCATGGAGAGGGGGTGTTCAACTCGCCAGAGTGCCTTGTCGTCGCC
>JANNVG010000020.1:0-9452 GCA_031414395.1 Fimbriiglobus sp. | reverse complement strand
TATCCGGCGTGCAGCGCGATTAAACTCCTACCTGCACACGCCCGGAGGGGGTGTCGTCTCGGAAACAGGGCTGAAAAAGCGGGGGAAAAGAAGGTCGGGCGGACGGAAGATCAGATTGCACACTTCCAGACAGGGCAGCCGGCGGATCGGGTGCTGGCGAACCCGTCCCGCTGCGAATAGGATGCCCGCTACGAACACGTTCTCGAAAAGCAAGCGGTTGATGGGCTTTGTTCATGAACGACCACGACAAAACCGGTGCTTTCCAGCCGGGAGACGCAGACGCTCCCGCCGCCGTTGACCCCATCGCCGCCGTGCCGCAGCACGTCGGTCGCTACCGCATCGAGAAGGTGCTGGGCCAGGGCGGGTTCGGCCTCGTCTACCTCGCCCATGACGGGCAGTTGCAGCGGCTCGTCGCCATCAAGGTGCCGCACCGCAAGTTGGTGGATCGTCCCGAAACCGCCGAAGCCTATCTGTCCGAAGCCCGCACCGTCGCCAACCTCGACCACCCGAACATCGTTCCCGTGCATGACGTGGGCAGCACCGGTGACTGCCCCGTTTTCATCGTCTCGAAGTACATCGACGGGACCGACCTCGCCGCACGGCTCAAGCAGTCCCGGCTGTCGCAGCACGAAGCGGTCGATCTGGTGGCGACGGTGGCCGAGGCACTCCATTTCGCCCACAAGCAAGGTCTGGTGCATCGGGACATTAAGCCCGGCAACCTGCTCCTCGACAAAGGCGGCAAGCCGTTCGTGGCCGACTTCGGGCTGGCCTTGCGGGAACAGGACGTGGGCAAGGGGCCACGCTACGCCGGGACGCCGGCCTACATGAGTCCCGAACAGGCACGGGGCGAGGGCCACCGGGTCGATGGCCGCAGCGACATCTTCAGCCTGGGCGTCGTGTTCTACGAACTGCTGGTGGGACGCCAGCCGTTCCGGGCCGACTCGCAAGCGGAACTGATGGATCAGGTGGCGACCCACGAACCTCGTCCGCTGCGGCAGGTTGACGAAGGCATCCCGAAGGAACTGGAACGGATCTGCTTCAAGGCGATTGCGAAACGGGCGTCCGAGCGTTACATGACGGCCAAGGATTTCGCCGACGACCTGCGGCACTTTCTGGCCGAGCAGCCCAGCACCAGGAGCGTCACGACGCCAGCAGCCACGCCAGTCGTGCCACCGCCCTCATCTGTGGGTGGATCGGGAAAGGCCGTCACGCCCACGACGCCGAACTCGGACCATCAGCCGATCAAGATCGTGCCGAAGGGGTTGCGGTCGTTCGACGCCCACGACGCCGACTTCTTCCTCGAACTGTTGCCGGGGCCACGCGACCGGGACGGGTTGCCGGACAGCCTGCGGTTCTGGAAGACTCGCATCGAAGAAAAGGATGCCGACAGCACCTTCACCGTGGGCCTGATCTACGGGCCAAGCGGGTGCGGCAAGTCGTCGCTGATGAAGGCCGGTCTGTTACCCCGGCTGTCCGAGAACGTGATCGCCGTTAACGTCGAAGCGACCGCCGAGGAAACCGAAGCCCGTCTGTTGAACGGGCTGCGGAAGAAGCTACCGGCGTTGGATAATCGTCCACTGAAGGAGACGTTGGCGGCACTGCGCCGTGGGCAAGGCATCCCGGTCGGCAAGAAGGTCGTCATCGTCCTCGACCAGTTCGAGCAGTGGCTTCATGCGAAGAAGGAAGAACAGAACACCGAACTGGTGCAAGCCCTGCGGCAGTGTGACGGTGGCCGGGTGCAGTGCGTCGTCATGGTGCGGGACGACTTCTGGATGGCGGCGACCCGGTTCATGCGGGACTTGGAGGTTCGCCTCGTAGAAGGCCAGAACTCGGGAGCGGTTGATCTCTTCCCGCTTCGCCACGCCGAGAAGGTGCTGGCGGCGTTCGGTCGGGCCTTCGGCGTCCTGCCCGATGGCTCCACCGATGCCAGAAAGGAGCAGAAACAGTTTCTGGAACAGGCCGTGGCCGGCTTGGCGCAAGAAGGCAAGGTCATCTGCGTGCGGCTGGCGCTCTTTGCCGAGATGATGAAGGGCAAGGAGTGGACGCCTGCTTCCCTGAAAGCTGTGGGCGGCACGGAGGGCGTCGGCGTCACGTTCCTCGAAGAGACGTTCAGTGCGGCCACGGCTCCCCCCGAACACCGCTACCACCAAAAAGCCGCCCGAGCTGACCTGAAAGCGTTGTTGCCCGAGACGGGCAGCGACATCAAGGGCCACATGCGGTCGTATGCCGAGTTACTGGAAGCGTCGGGTTATGGTGGCCGTCCGAAGGACTTCGATGACCTGCTCCGCATCCTCGACAACGAAATCCGCCTGATCACGCCGACCGACCCGGAAGGGAAGGACACGAACAGCGATTCCGTACTCCAGACGAAGCCGGGTCAGAAATACTACCAACTCACCCACGACTATCTGGTTCACTCGTTGCGCGAATGGCTGACCCGCAAGCAGAAGGAGACGAGCCGGGGCCGGGCCGAACTGCTGCTGGCGGATCGGGTGGCGGTGTGGACGGCCCGCCCGGAGAACCGGCAACTGCCGTCGCTGTTGCAGTGGCTCCAGATCAAGTGGTGGACGCAGAAGAAGAACTGGACGCCGCCGCAAAAGACGATGGTGGCGAAGGCGGGCCGGGTTCATGCGATGCGAGGGGCGGTTCTGGCCGTGTTCCTGGCTGTGGCCACGTTGACCGGGTTAGCGATCCGGGATCGGGTGGAGGAGAAGCGGAAGGCCACCCAGGCCGAGGGGCTGGTGCAAGCGGTCCTCAACGCGGACACGGCGCAGGTGCCTGCCATCATCGACAGCATGGCCGAGTACCGCCGGTGGACCGATCCGCTCCTGCGGGAGGAGAACGACAAGGCGGGGGCGAAATCCAGGCAGAAGCTGCACACTGCCCTCGCCCTGTTGCCGGTGGATGCCGGACAAGTCCCCTACATTCATGGTCGGCTTCTTGACGCCGAGCCGCAAGAAGTGCCAGTCATTCGTGACGCCTTGGCCCCACACAAGGACGAGTTGCGAGACAAGCTTTGGGCGGTGGTCGAGGGGCCGGACAAGGGCCACGACGGGCAACGGCTGCGGGCGGCGGCGGCGCTGGCGAAGTACGACCCCGAGAGCGAGAGGTGGGCGAAGGCCGACGGCCCGGTCGTGGACCGACTGGTCGGGGAGAACCCGGTGTTCCTGGCCCACTGGATGGAGAGCTTTCGCCCGATCCAGGGGAAGCTGCTGGCGTCTCTGGCACGCGTCTATCGGGACGCCGGGCGTCGGGAATCGGAGCGCACCGTTGCCACGAGTATCCTGGCCGACTACGCCGCCGACCAGGCTTCCGTTCTGGCCGATCTGTTGATGGACGGCGATGAGAAGCAGTTCGCCGTCCTCTACCCCAGGTTCAAGGATCAGGGCGAGAAAGGGGTGCCGATACTGACCGGCGTCATCGACATGACTTTACCCGCCGACACGCCGTCGTCCGGCGAGGCCCGGGAGCGGCTGGCGAAACGGCAGGCGAACGCCGCCGTCGCGCTCTTGAAGATGGACCGGCCGACGAAGGTGTGGCCGCTGCTCCATCACGGCCCTGATCCGCGGGTGCGGAGCCACCTGATTCACAGCCTGAGACCGCTGGGGGTGGACCCCAAAGCCGTTGTGAGTCAGTTGGAGGTGGAGAAGGACATCACCATACGCCGGGCGTTACTTCTGTGTTTGGGCGAGTTCGCCGAGACGGACTTCACGCCGGCCGACCGGATCACCTTGGTCTCTCGGGTACAGGACGTGTACACGACGGCGAGTGACCCCGGAATTCATGCGGCGGCGGAGTGGCTGCTCCGCACCTGGAAACAGGAAGACTGGCTGAAGGGTGTGAACGGCGGGTGGGCGAAAGACCGGGCGGGGCGGGAAAAGAAGATCGCGGAGGTTCAGGAGTCTGCGGCGAAAGACGGCGCGAAGGCCCCGACCCAGTGGTACGTCACCACCCAGGGCCAGACGTTCGTGATCATCCCCGGGCCGGTGGAGTTCCTCATGGGGTCACCCACAGACGAGAAGGATCGTGAGGACCGGGAGATCCGACACAGGCGCCGGATCGGTCGCTCCTTCGCGATCGCGTCGAAGGCGGTGACGCTGGCGCAGTTTCGGAGTCTGACCAACGACAAGCACGAGATCGGCGAGAAGTACACCTACGACCCGGACCTGCCCGTCGTCTCAGTCAGTTGGTACCAGGCGGCGGCGTACTGCAACCTGCTGAGCAAGGCGGAGAACATTCCCCAAGACCAGTGGGTGTATGAGACCGCCGCGAACGGCAAGGTGACGAAGCTGAAGGCGAACTACCTGAGTCTGACCGGCTATCGCCTACCAACGGAGGCGGAAGTGGAGTACGCCACCCGCGCCGGCGCCGCGACGAGCCGGTATTACGGCGAGTCGCAGGAGTTGCTCGGGTACTACGCTTGGTTCACGAAGAACTCGGCGGATTTGGTTCAGCGAGTCGGCATGAGGAAGCCGAACGATTTCGGCCTCTTCGACATGCAAGGGAACTCGCTGTCGTGGTGTCAGGAGCCGTTCGCCCTGTACCGCACGCCCAAGGGTACCGAGGCGATCGAGGACGAAGAAGGCGCGCTGGTGATCACCGACACCACCAGCCGCGGGTTACGCGGCGGCTCGTTCTACACGCTGGCGTCGAACCTCCGCTCGGCGACGCGGAACAACCTCGTGCCCACTCTTTTGGACGGCTATATCGGGTTCCGTCCGGCCAGGACAATTCAGCCGCCGACCCGTCCCCCGAATCCCCACAAATGAGCCGATGTTCAACTGTGGGGATTCAGGGGACGGTTGTCACCCGGTGGGGCGGTGTGAAGATGACCTGACTTTCGCGGCGAGGGAGGATCCGGCCATGACACCGCTCGCATGTTCACACCTGCCGCCGGCCGACGCCCCCGACTCGTTGCGGGTTGAAGAGGGGTGGCTCACCGAAACGGTTCTCCTCCTCGCCCGTGGCATCGCGGCGGACAACGCGCTGGATCGTCTGCCGATCCTGGCCGATGCGGTGGAAGAGGCCGGGTGCGACAACGTCGCGCTGCTGAATCACCTGCGGGCCGACGAACCGCACCGGGTTGAGTGCTGGGCATTGCGGCGGTTACTGCGGACGATGTTGGTCCTGCCCGGCGGTGTCGAGATGGCGTTCGCGTGGTGCCCGCCGGGGTCGTTCTTGATGGGCAGCCCGGAGTCGGAGTCGGAGCGTTCACATGGCGAGTTACAACATGCGGTACGGCTGACGCGGGGGTTCTACGCAGGCGTTCACCCCGTGACTCAGGCGGAATGGGCAGCGGTGATGGGAACCGACCCCAGCCGCTTCAAAGGTGCGAATCTTCCGGTCGAAAGCGTGAGTTGGGAGGACGCGCAGACGTTCTGTCAAAAGGTCCGCGAACTGACCGGCAAGGCAGTTCGGTTGCCGACGGAGGCGGAGTGGGAGTACGCCTGCCGGGGTGGGACGACCACACCGTTCTACTGGGGTAGTGAACTGAACGGTACGCAGGCGAATTGCATCGGGAACGATCCCTATGGCACAGACACGTCGGGGCCATATCTCGAATCGACTTCACCTGTGGGGAGTTACGCCGACGGGTTCCCGCATCCCTGGGGGCTAACGGATGTGATCGGGAACGTGTGGGAGTGGTGTGCGGACTGGTATACCGCGGCGTATTACGCCAACTCGCCAATGGTTGATCCAGAATGCGGGACTGGTGCTCAAAAGTATCGTGTTCTCCGTGGCGGCTCCTGGATCTATGGTGGAAGTTGTCGCTCGGCCAAACGAAATTTGGATGATCCTGCGAGCCGAGACAGCTTCATCGGTTTTCGAGTCGTGTTTTTCCTGGACTGAATTGCAATCGCACGGCAACTCTATTTCGATCCCACTACAAACGCCTCTGAACCCGTCCCCTGAATCCCCACAGATGAGCCGTCGCCCAACTGTGGGGATTCGGGGGACTACTCCGCAAGGGTACGCACCCAGAGCGGGTTGACGGAGTATGCCTCTGGGACTGGCCCCGGCTTCCCCTGGCCGTTCGGGTCTAACGGGCGGATGTACCCGTGGTCGGTGAGCAGCTTGAACACCGGGGCCAGTCCGTCGGTGCCGGTCACGTCCCGCCGGTCCTTGAGCTGTTGAAACACCTCGGTGCGGCTGAACGCCGAGCGGTCGGGGTTGGCGGACAGCCACCGCACCACCCGCTTCGCCACCCGGCACTTCCTGTCTGCCCACCCGACCCCCAGGCACCGCCGCCCGTGCATCTCGAAGTAGTCGATCAACTCCGCTGCCCGCGTGAGCGTGTCGGCATCCAACGGGGCGTTCGGCCCGAGTTCCCCGCACACCCGCCGCACGCACCAGAGCAGAACGGCCAGCCGAGCGCCGTACCCCTTCAGCTTGTTCAGCACCCCGCGGAACGGGTCGAACTTGTCCAGCCGGTTCATGCGGTCGGCAATGGCCGTGGTGAACATCTCCCACACCGGCCGGGCGTCGTCGCCGAGCGGGACGACGTAGGGGCGGGTCCGCTGCTGTGCCCCTTCGCCCTCCGTCACCATTTCCGTGCCCAACAGGTCGAGGAACACGTCGGCATACCCCTGCTTCAAGTCGTCGCTCACCTCGTCCCACGTCTCGCCCGTGGCGTCCACCGGGTCGGGGAAGCTGAACAGGAACCGATCCACGAACCCGTCCTGCTCGGCCTCCCCCTGCCGGTTGTCGCCCCGCAGCTCGGGGAGCGAACTCGGCGTCATCATGCCCGCGATGCCGACGAACGGGTGCGGGATGACCAGCGGGCCGGCGTCGTGGTCCTTCGCCCGGTTCACCTTCGCCGGTGCCCCCGCCCACGCACTCAACCAGAACTGCTTGTCGTCCCCCTTCCCACCGCCGCGGTACTGGTTCATCGACCGCACGAACCCGCTCAACTCGTCCTTCACCACCACCACCCCGCGGTTGTTGTCGCCGAGCACCTTCGCGGCCGCCTCGGTGGTAGTGCTGTCCAGGGTCGATTGTCGCAACCGCGGTCGGCGGGGCTTCTCCGGCGGTTCGCCACAGCACCCCGCCTTCCGCCACTCCTTCACCCGCTCCGCGTGCCGGTCCATTTCCGTGTCGAACATGAGCATCTGCTCGCCGTGCTTGGCCATCCAGTCGGCTTCGGCCTTCGCCAGCGGGGCGCGGGCGAACTTGAGGCTGGCGGACTTCACCGACCCCGGCGGGGCGATCACCACCGTCCACAGCGCCGGCACCTCCGTGTACCCCTTCTTGATGCCGACCGCCCGCGTGCGGCCGACCGCCGCCCCGAGCAGCGCCAGCCCCGGCACCGCGACGTAGTCCACCGGAACGGCCAGTGAGCGGGACGCAGCCAGCCAGTAGTCGGCCACCTTCGCGGGAAACACCTCCACCGGGAACGACGGCACCGGCGGCATCTCTGGGAGGGCAACCGGCGGCCTCCAACTGCCCGTTCCTCCCGAAGCGTCCCCCGAATCCCCCGAGATCGACCGCCCCGCGCTCGTGCCGGTGGCGTTGCGTGAAGACCCGTCCCCCGAATCCCCTGAATTCCGCCCGCCGCGCTCGGGGTGAAGATCGACGTTCAGATACCCACGCGGCTTGCCGAAGTCGCGGCGGTGGGCGTCGTTCACCTTGTGCTCCAGGTCGGCGTCGGGCCACGGTGGCACGCACCGCGGGTTGTACAGCTCCTTCATCAACCCCAGCGCCACCGCCGCCGGCAGGTCGAACCCCCAGCACAGCGCCCTGGCCACCGCGAACGTCTGGCCGTGTCCGTTCGCACCACTGACAGCCGGGTGACACTTGGCCAGATACAGCCGCGCCCGTTCGACCGCATCGGGCCGGGCGCTCGTCGCCGTCACCTTGAAGCTGACTCCACGCACCCAGGCCAGCAGCCACGGCGGGGCGCCGGCCGGCGGGCGCTCGTCCAGCCACGAATAAGCACCGTTCGCGTTCCTGCTCGGCGGGGCGACGACGTAGCCGGGGCCGTCCCCGCACCCGCGAACGTCGATCTTCAGTCCGCGGTGGTTCCGCCGGTTCGGGATCGGCTCGCCGTCGGTCGGCCACGCGAAGTACAGGTGCTCGCCACCACTCCCCGAGCGGACGCGGGCGGTGGGCGGCAACGCGCCGTGCTCCTGTTCCAGCACCTTCAGATCGGCCAGTCCATCGGGGCCGTCCGGCCCGAGCATCCAGAACCCGGACGCGGGGCCGGTGACGATGCCCACGCCGGCGTCCGGCCAGTCGGCCCACCACTTCCGAATCACGGCCGGGTCGGTGCTGGCGGCCTTCAACCCATTCTTCGTGCGCGGGTGTTTGCCGATGCGATCACACTTCGGCTTGCCACAGGTACAGCCGGTGCCCACTGGTTCGAACAGCGGGAACACCGGCCAGCCGCGCCCGGCATAACCGAGCGCGGCGGACAGGTGCGTACTCACGCCAACACCCCCTCGCCGGCGGCCGGCGGTTCGGGGTTGTTGTTCAACCACTGGATGGCGGCACCGACGTTTTTCAGCCGCCACACCTTCACTTCGCGGGCGTGTCCGACCGACCGGGCCGTTTTCCGATAGCCGCACGGCTCGATAATGTCGGACTTCGCAAGCGGGCCGGGGACCGCGCCGAACGCCTTAGGGTTGGCCCCGGTCGGAAGGGGCACCATCCGCCGCACGTCGTCGGCGGTGGCCTCGCCGAACTGGAGTGCGTGCCACAGTAGCGCCCGACGGCCCACCAGCACCAGGTCGGCCTGCCGCACCTCGAAATGGTGGTGGGCTTCGGCCTTGAGCCCCTCGCCGTCGGCCGTGCCGTCCGGTTGCTCCGGCGGCGGGCTGTTCGGAATCGGGTCGGGGGACTTGTCGTCGGCCGGTACTTGATCGAAACTGTTCATTGTGACTCCAGCGGGGCAACGAAGCCCCCACCACGACGGGCAGGCTGTGAAGAGCCTGCCCGCGTGCGTTTGTGGCGGGTGCTGTGCTGCCGGTGAAAAGGTCTGGACTGGTGCGGCCGAGCGAACGCCGACCGCGGGGGGTGCTGCTACTTGCTGGGGGGCTTCGGTGGCGGTGGTGGCAACTCCGACCCGAGCATCACGCGGACGCCACGGGCGAGCAGCGAGACGCGAACCTCCGTCGCCGTCATGCGGCGCGGGTGAGGCTCAACCATCAGGCACCCCCTGACGCGGGGCGACGATGACCAACTTCGCACGGTCAGTCGCGATGCGGAGCAACCGCCGGAGAAGAGCGAGTTCGGCAGAGCGGACGCCAATCAACTGACGGACAGTCATCGGGTCCGGGATCGGGATGTGTGGGTCAACTCGGGAGTAGTACGCGCTGTGGAGTTCCCCACGAATCGTAGACAGCGGGAAAGTGGTGTACTCTTGAAGCACGAGGAGACCCACCGATGGCCCGTGAACGCAAGTCCTACACGCCGGAGTTCAAGCTCCAGGCGGTGAAGATGATCCTCGAACAGAA
>JANNVG010000019.1:0-1749 GCA_031414395.1 Fimbriiglobus sp. | reverse complement strand
CAGCGCCGCCAGCACCAGGAACACGCTGCTCGGCTTGCTGTTCACGCCCATCAGCCCGATCCGCCACGCCTTGCCCTTGAAGTCGCCCAGCCCGCCGCCGATCTCGATGCCGAACTCGGTCAGCATCCGCTTGCGAACGGCCAGGTCATCGACGCCGTCCGGGATCCGCACGGCGTTCAGTTGAGGCAACTGGTGGGCGGGGTTGGCGGTGTACTTCATCCCGATCGCTTCGAGCCCGGCCTTCAGCGCCAGGTGGTTCTTCAGGTGCCGCGCCCACCGCGCCTCCAACCCCTCTTCCAGCACGATGCGCAGCCCCTCCCGCAGGGCGTACACCATGCTGATCGGCCCGGTGTGGTGGTACGCCCGGTCGCCGCCCCAGTAGCTCTCGATCAGGCTGAGGTCGAAGTACCAGCTCTGCACCTTCGTCTTGCGGGCCTTCAGCGCCGCCATCGCCCGCTCGCTGAACGTGACCGGCGACAGCCCCGGCGGGCAGCCCAGCCCCTTCTGCGAGCAACTGAACGCGGCGTCGATGCCCCACTCGTCCACCTTCAGCGGGGTGCAACCCAGGCTGGTCACGCAGTCGGCGATGAGCAGCACGTCGAACTCGCGGCACAGCTTACCCACCGCCTCCATGTCTTGAATCGCCCCGGTGCTGGTCTCGGCGTGGACCAGCCCGAGCACCTTCGGCCGCACCGTCTTCAGCGTCTCGCGGATCACGTTCAGGTCAATCACCTGGCCCCACTCGGCCCTCAGCGTGGTGAGTTCGGCCCGACTCCGCTCGGCGATCTCGATCATGCGGTTGCCGAAGTAGCCGATGCTGCCGACCACCACCTTGTCGCCCGGCTCCACCAGGTTCACCAGGCACGTCTCCATGCCGGCCGTGCCGGTGGCCGAGATGGGGATCGTCATCCGGTTCTTCGTCACGAACACCTGCCGCAGCATGTCGGCCGTCTCGGCCATGATCTCCAGGAACTGCGGGTCCAGGTGGCCGAGCAGCGGGGTGGTCATGGCCGTCAGGACGCGCGGGTGGGCGTCCGACGGGCCTGGGCCGAGGAGCAGGCGGGGCGACGGGGCGAGCTGTCCGGGGATGGTCATGGCGGATTCGTCGTGTGTGAAGCGGATGCGGTTAGTGTATCGCGTGACACCCCCCAGGGCTTGCGACCCGGACGAAGTTCAGCCGCCCCAAGGTGCCTCCCGAAGTCGGCCCGCCCGCCGGCTACAGGAACTTCACGCAGATCACGCCGACGACCACCAGCACCGCTCCGAACACTTTGCCGATGCTGAGCGGCTGCGGATCGCCGACCAACCCGAAGTGATCTAGCACCATCGAGCAGAGGATTTGCCCGCCGACCACCAGGGCGATGAACGCGGCCGGGCCGAGCTTCGGCGTGAGGGTGGCGCCGGCCAGCACGATGAGCGCGCCGAGCGGCCCGCCGATCCAGTTCCACCACTGCGTGGACGCGAACGCCTCCTTCGTGGGGAACGGCGGGCGGAGAATCAGCATGGCCACCGTGGCGCACACGATGGTGCCGATGATGCTGAAGTACGACGCCCACGCGGGGGCGGCGTACCACGGGTCGCCTTCGACCGACAGGTTCTGGCGGAACTTGCCGTTGGCCGTCGCTTGGAGGGCGATGCAACTGCCGGCGGCGGCGGCCAGGGCGACGTACAGCGTGGTGGTCCAGTTCATGCGAGTTGTCTTACGAGCCGCGACCGCCAGGGAGCGGAGTGTGAATCACCCGCTCCCTG
>JANNVG010000018.1:0-6423 GCA_031414395.1 Fimbriiglobus sp. | reverse complement strand
GCACACGAGGACACGAGAGGAAGCCCGATGAGATTCAAGCAGAGTGTACCTCTTCCGAAATCTCTCTGTCCTTCTCTCGTGCCCTCGTGTGCCCTCGGCGGTGAATCTCTTCTCTGATCCGTCTTGATCCGTGTGTTCCGTGGCAAAACTGTCTTGAATCAAACTTGCCTCGATTCGGCACTTTTTGCGCCGCCGTCCGGCGCATCCCCCCCGCCCGGCACCGCTCCACCTTCCGCCCGACGGGTTGCGATATTCCGGTTGTCCGCGTCCACTCACGCGGGGCGGTACTGCCGATAGTAGAAGCGTCAGCGCTTCGGCAGGACGCCGGGGCCGGCACGGAGGACCGAACATGAGCAAGTGGCTTGGCCGACTGCTGGCGGTGGCCGTCGGGGTGGCGATGTGGGCCGGCATGGGCACGGCGCGGGCGGCCGACCCCGCCCCCCTGCCCCGGCACTTCTACTACCCGTACCAGTACTTCCCGCACAACTACTGGCCGCAGAACAGCCCCAAGTGGCCGGAGCAGCCGGGCCAGCCGTACATGAAGCCGCCGGCGTACATGGCGTACCCGGCCTTCCGCGAACCGGGCTGGCGGTACGAGCTGTTCGAGCCGATGCGGTACTACCGCGGGCACCACTTCTGGCTCGACCAGTTCTAAACTGAGCGGCGAGCGAGCGGGGGTGGTGGCCCACCACACCCCGCTCGCGTCACATCCGGCAGGCGACGACGTACCACCCCCCGCCGACGGCCACGGCCAGCCAGATCACGAACACGGTGAGTGCGAACCGGCGGAGCATGGCGGGCAACCCGTGGTCCACTCGCTCCGCGAGTGGGTGCGGCAAGACCACTCGCGGAGCGAGTGGACCACTTGTCACTTGCGGTCGTTGTCGTCGTCGTTCGGCGCGTTCAGGTCGAGGTTCTTCAACCGCTCGAATGCCGACGGCGGAGGCGGTGATGCGACCGGCTTCGGCGGTAGCGGTGGCGGTGGTGGCGCGACCGGCTTCGGCGGTGGCAGAGGAACCGGCTTCGGTGGCGGTGGCGGCGGTGTCACCAGTTCGACCGGCGGCGGCGGGGGAACGGACACCTTCTTCGGCTTCGGCAGTCTGACCAACTCGACGGCCGGCGTGGGTGGGGGAAGGTCCGGCGTCTCGCGGTCGGTCGCCCACTCCCGCCACGCGGCGAACACCCGTTCCCACCGCCGCCCGCGGGCCAGCTCGTCCATTCCCGCGACCGTCGCCGCCACCGCCGCGTGCACCGCCGGCCTGCCGAGCGCGACGAACGACTGCTCCCTCGCCCGCTCGGGCGTCATCCCGCACACGGCCGCCAGCACCCCGCACACCGCCACCACTGCCACGAGCACGAACCGCCCGTGCAGCCGGCGGTTCGTCTCCTGCACCCACCCGTTCGCCCGGCGGAAGTATTCGGCCACGTACCGCTGCGTACTCAGGTACGGGTCGCCGACGCCGTCGGCGATGGCGGCCGCCCGCTCGGCGTGCCCCCGGCTCTCCGTGCGGGCGGCCTCGGCCCACTCGGGTGGGCGGGCGTCATTCAAGCTGTGAAATGCCCCACTCGCACGCAGCCGGTCCGCAATCGCATCGCCGGCCCACCACACCAGACACCCGACGGCCCCCGCCACGAACACCGCCGCCACCCAATCGACGAAGTTCCCGCCGACCACGCCCCACGCGATGCCGGCCAGCGCGCCGGCGAGCAACCCGACCACGACCGCGGGCACGGGCCAGCGGCCGGCGTTCAGCGGCGGGGCGTCAGCGGCGGCACGAACGCGGGCCATGTCACTCCACCTCGACGACGGCCGGAATCCGCAAGTGGCCGTGGTCGTCTTGCAACCCCGGCCGCAGCACCCGCGTCACCACGCCCGTCATCACGCGACTGCCGGCCGCGACCGTAACCCACCCGCTCGGCAGGTCGTGGACGGTGGTCGGGAAGAACGGCCGCAGTGCGTAGGCGTCGGCGAGCAGTGCGTTCAGTCGATCCCCCACCTCGGCGGTGGCGTCCGGGTCGGCGTCGCGGGCGACGGAGCCGGCATCGCCCCAGAAGTCGGAGTACAGCCCGAGCACGGCCTCGCGGAGGTAGTCGCCTTCGGCCGCCCCCCGCAGCCCGGCCACCCGTTTTCGCAACTCGTTCCCCTTCGGCAGTGCTTCGCCCGCACGCTCCAGGTCGGTGAACCCGACGGGTAGCGGCCCGGCCGACACGTCCACCACCGCCGGGCGGAACACCTCGTCCGCGGAACTGAACCCGATCTGGTGGCCGACCACCGCGCCCGCCGGGGCGGAAGCGAACACGTGCCGGACTGTCACCCCCGGCGTGTCAGGGCTGTCCGCCCGCGTCACCGTCAGCCCGCACGCCGCGGCCCACCGGCATACTAACTCGGCCTGCGTGTCAGTGGGTGAACACTCATCGATCCACTGGGCGGCCAGCCACGCCACCGCCGCCGGGTCCAGAGTGCGGCAGAGCTGTCGCGCCCGCCGCCACCGCCCGCCGGCCCACCAAGTGTGCTCGTCGCGGGTGGCATCAAACAGTTCGTGAAACGCGGCGAACGCCGCTGACACCGGGCTGTCACTGAGCGTCACCCCGCCGTCCGGCCGCACGTCGACGATGGTGTCGAACGGCTGGTCCGCGATCCGGGAGGTAGCGGTCGGCCAGTTGACGGTCGAATCGATGGACCCGACGACTGGGGCACCGTCGTCCCGTTGGGCGGTGTCGTCCGCCTGCCCGGCCACGGCCAGATACACCCGCCGCTCACCGGCCAGGGGGAACCGCTCGACCACCCCGGCCCAGGTCGGCAAGTCGTGTTCGACGAACGCCAGCACCGCCGCATCCGCGAACCACGCCCCCGCCCACCGCCGCACCTTTTCCCACACCGCCACATCACTCGTTTGTTGGGTGAGGCGGTCCACGACAGCACACAGGGCACCGGCGACGGCCCGGGCGTCGTCCGGCCAGCCGTTCAGTTTGGTGTCGAAGGCGGCGAAGGCGTGACCGAGCGGACTGCTGTTGAGGTCGGCGAGGAGGTCGCCCCCGGTGTCGGAGGTTGTGGCCAGCATTTTGTCCAGATGTACGAGGGCGGAAGTGGGCGAATCGGCCGACCAGCCGGCGAGGACGGCGGTCAGTTGGGCGACGATGCCGGTCGGCGTGTGAGAGGCGTCCAGGCGGTCGGCCAGTTGGCTCAGCCGCTCGGCCGCTTCGCTCAGCAGCTCCGTCGGCCACTGCCCCAGCCACCCGCCCTTGCTCGTGCGGCACCGTTCGGCCAGTTGCCGGCTCCGCTCGGCGAGGGTGGCATCGGCGGTGGGCGGCGGGGCGACGAGGGCGGCACGCACCGTCGGCCACGAGCGCACCAGATCGGCCCGCGCGAACAGCCGCCGCACGCGGTCGGCACTGGTGCCGGCCGGAGCGCGGTCGAACTCCCGCACCCGCTCGGCGAACCGGGCGAGCGTGCCGGCGTCGGTGGCGGCGATCTCGGCGTCGAGCATGGGATCGGGAAAGGGGTTTGGATCAGAGGACACGGATGACACGGAGAAAAGCAGGGATGAAGAGGATCAGAACAATTCATTGTTGGTGCTGATCCTCTTCATCCGTGTCCTGCATTGTTCAAACGGTTTCGGTCAAATGTCTCCACGTTGCGCCGGTGCCTGGTACGTGTCGCCGGCGGTCAGGTCCACCGCCGCACCCTCGTTGCCCGCGCCGTCGAGGACTCGGAACTCGAACTCGGATTCGTCGTCGTACAGCACGCTCAGGTGCGGACCCTGGATGCCGTCGGGGAACTCGAACGCCAGGAAGTTCGTGAACCCGGTGTCGCCGGGGAACCGCCGCAGGAGCACGAACCGCTTCGCCGTCACCCCCAGCTTGCTCACCTCGGCCAGCAGGATCTTCACCGGCTCGCGGGTCTTCAAATCCAGATACCGCTTGTGCTCCTCGAACAGCACCTTCACCATGCCGACGCGCAAGTCGCGGAACCCCACGTCGAACGGCAGGCGGTCGGCCAAGTCGGAATCGAACTTCGGGTCGATCTGCTCGGCCTGTGCTTCCATCGCGGCGAGGGCCAGCACCGCCCCCTTCGCGGTGGCGTCCTTCGCGTTGTCCGGGTCGAAGGTGAACCGCGACGGGTCGTCCAGGAAGGGCACCGCCAGGTGCTTCCGCAACGCCTGCTGAATGGCCGGGTATCGCACCGCGTTCCCACTCGCCACCACCCAATGCACTTCTTCGGGCATCTCGTCCGCGGCGAGCTTCGACTCGAACACGTCGGCGATCAGCTTGTTGCAGTTGGCGATGCTCCGCATGATCGGCTCGTACACCAGGGCGTCGATCTCGATGCGGTTCACGCTGACCGCTTCGAGCTTCCGCTTCAGTTGGGCGAGCTGCTGCAAGTCGGCCGGCAGGATGGCCCGAGTCAGCGTGTTCGTGTCGCGCTCGAGCGGGGGCAGGCGGGCCTCGCCGGGGGTGAAGGTGGCCGACTGCGGGCCGGTCGGCGACTTCTCCTGCGAGAGCGTGTACTTCATCTGCTCGCCCATCCGCCACAGGTCGAGCGACGCGGCCCGGCGGTCTTCGGTCGGCGCTTGGCCGGTCGGAGTCTTGGTCGGCACGAGCAGGTCTTGCGGGTCGGCCGCGGCCATGTCGGCGATGAACTTTTCCAACTCGGCGGCGAGCGCCTTCCACCCGGCGGGGTCCGCCGGCGGCTTCACCGGGGTGATCGGCGGGGCGGTCTGAATCGGCTTCTTCCGCTCCATCGAAATCTGGTACTGCAACTTCGCCTTCAACAGCCGGCACACCTGTCGGGTAATGTCGTCCCCGCCGAACGTCCGCACGCCGCTCCGCCGCAGCACCGTGATTCGCAGCGTGCGCACGTCGGGTTCGACGACCGCCTTCACCAGCGCGATGTCGGTGGTGCCGCCGCCGCAGTCGTACAGGAGCATGTTCAGCCCGTGCTCGTACAGGTAGCGGAAGGCCGCCAGCCCGCCGTCGATCTCCTCGAAGATCTTACGGTGCAGGAAGAAGAACGCGGCGGCGCTCGCCTCGTCGAGCAGCAGCTGAATCACCGGGTCGCGGCTCTGCGTGTCCAGGTCCATCGGCCCGGACACGACCGCCTGAAGCTGCCGGCCGATCTCGTTCAACTCGCGGTCGTTGCCCGGAATGTCTCGCCCGGCCTGCTGCCGCATCGCCTGCATCCGCAGCCAACCCTTCTGCACCGCCCGCCGCAAACTCTGCAACTCGTAGCGGGAGTACGTCGTCGGGTACGTCAGCGCCACTTTCAGCGGCCACTCCTTGCGGGCCTCGCGGAAGTGCTGGAACAGCCGGGCGGCGAGCAACTCCAGCGGGCCGCGCACGTCCACATGAATGGTGGCGTTCGGCAAGTCGGTCGTCTCGCCGTTCGGCTCGGGAATCAGCCGGTGGGGGGCGGTCACGGGGTACGTCGGGAAGTCGGTCTGCCCGGTCGGGTTGCGGGGGTCTTTCGCCTTCGGGCGAGAGGCGGCCATCCGCTTCGCCCCCATCATTACGCTGCGGGCCGACACGCCGGCGGCGCGGGCCAACTCGCCGGCGAAGTAGTCCACCGCGTTCGGCAGGTCGTCATCCGGGAACAACAGCAGGTCGGGGAACACGCGGGTGTTCGGCAACTGCGTGCCGGCCGGGTACCAGGTGCGGAACTGCGTGAACCGCAACTCGCTGGGGATGGGTGCGGCCTTCGGGTCGGCGAACCCGATGCTGCCGCCGCGGCCGGGCACGGGTCGCGCGCCGAGCATGGGGATGCGGTGTGTCAGCGGGCGGGGGTCGCCGTCCCGCTCCCACGGGTCGAGCATGGCGGCCGACGTGCTGGTGTTGCCCACGTCGAGGGCCATCAGCGCGCGACTGGCCCGCACGGGCGTGACCGGGTGCAGGATGAACCGCACCGTCTGGCCGTCGGCTTGGGGTGCGGCGGCGTCGAAGTACACAATCGAGATGGGCACCGGCAGGCCGTCGTCGGGCGGGTCTTGCACGGCGTCGAGGAACTTCTTGTTGTTCGTGTCCACGCCCACCCGCAGCCGCACGCCCGCCCCCGCCGGCACGCTGGCGACGAGGAAGTGGTGGGCCATCACCCACTCCTCGTTCGCCACCTCTTGTGCCAGGGCGGTGTGTTCGACCTTGTGCCGCTGGAGTGCGTCGATGAGGTCTTTGGGCGCGCCGTTGAAGCGCCCGCCGGTGTCCAGTTCGGCCTGCACGGTCAGCCAGTTGCCGATGGTGCGGGGCCAGAACACGAGCGCGGCGTAGGCGGCGGTGGGGAAGCCGTCGGCGGGGCGGATGGGGTACACGCCCGGATCGACGACGAGCACCTGCTCGCCGACGCGGGGGTGGATGCCGGGGAACGGGATGTCAACGGGCGGGGCCATAATTGCTCAGTTCCCCTCTCCCTCGGCGGGAGAGGGGTTAGGGGTG
>JANNVG010000017.1:0-2514 GCA_031414395.1 Fimbriiglobus sp. | reverse complement strand
CATACACTGCCCACAGGAGGTGAAGTATGGCGTTCCGCGACTTCCGCTACCCCGACGTGGTGGCCCACTTCAACCTGAGTTACGAAACGGCGGACGACCTGTTCGCGGACGTGCCACCACTCACGCTGTTGCCGGCTACTCGGGGGATGCTGGCCACCACCGCCCGCCTCGCCACCATCTTGAACAACGAGAAGGCGTGGGCTGAATGGCTGATCGCCCCCTTGCTCGCCGACCTTTGGGGGAGGTTCAACAGTCCGGTGGGGTTGTATTCGGGCGCGGAATTCCATCCCGACCCAGACGCCGGCCTAACCGGGTTTCTCGATTTCGCTTTCTGCCGCGGACCACAGCATCCCCTCATGACCCCGCCCGTCTTGTTCACCCCGCCGGTGTTGTTGACCTTTCAGGCGAAACGGGACGACCTTCATGAAGGTCTGGGCCAGTGTGTGGCCGGGTTAGTGGGGGCACAGCGGTTCAACCGCCGACACGGGGTGGACGAGCCACACCTGTACGGGTGCGTGACCACCGGCAGTTTGTGGCGGTTCCTTCGACTGAGCGGAACGACGCTGACGCTGGATTTCATCGTGTACAACTTGGGGCAGATCGACCGCATCCTCGGCGCGATCGCGTCCGTCATCGCCCCGCCCGCCGTCGCCGCCGCCGCGTGATGGTCTCGCGCCGCCGTTCGCTGTGGATGTCGTTCCACCTGTCGCTAAACTGCCCGCAGGAGGTGTGTCATGGCGTTCAGCAGTTTCCAATACCCGGACGTACTCGCCACGTTGGGCCTTCGTGAAAGCTCGGCCGACCTTTTCGCTGACGTCCCCTCCCTCGCGCCGTCGGAGCCCCTGCGGGCGGTACTCCCCAGCAATCGGGAGTTAGCCAGCCTGATGCACACCGAGAAGGCCCGCTCGGAGTTGCTCGTCTCGCCACTGTTGGGGGACCTGTGGGCGCGGTTCCGCGGGCGGCTGAACATGCACTCGGGGGTGGACTTCCCCGCCGACCCGGACGCCGAGTTGACCGTATTCGTCGATTTCATCATCGGCCGCGGCCCGCAACTGCCCCGCATCTCCCCTCCGGTGTTGTTGGCGTTCGAAGCGAAGCGGGACAGCATCCCCGACGGTTACGGGCAGTGCATCGCGGCGATGGTGGGTGCCGAGCGGTACAACCGCCGGGCGAGCTTTGCGGCTGACCCCATCTACGGGTGCGTGACGACCGGCGAGTTGTGGAGGTTTCTCCGGTTGAGCGGCGGCGTGGTGACGTTCGACCAACCCAAATACCTCATCGACCAAGTCGATCGGCTGCTCGGCATCCTGGCCTTCATCTGCGTCCCGCCCGCCGTGTCTGCCGCGGCGTGAATCAGCCCGGCACGGCCACCCCGTGTTCCGCGGCGCAGTCGGTCAGCAGTTTCCACGTGCCGTCCGGGATCGAAATGCCCGTCTTGCTCCGCTCCGCCTTGCACTTCCGCTCCGGGTCGCCGGGCAGCGTGATCGATTTGCCGTCCGCCGTCGGGCAGCCCCGGACGTACTCACTCAGGGCGGTCGTCTGACTCAGGAAGTGGTCCGTGCCGCCGAACGCGGCCGGGTCGAACAGAGTGAACACGACGGTGTTGCCCACGCCGGCGAGCGGGTCGGCCGGGTTGCTGCACCGCCCGCCGCTCAGCCCGCCGCACAGCATGTCCAGTAGCAGGCCCAGCCCGAACCCCTTGTACATCTGATCCCCGCCGAACGGCACGATGCTCCCCCGCGGGTCGGCGTACAGCACGCAGGGGTCGGTCGTCGGCTTGCCCTCGTGATCCGCCAGCCAGCCGGCCGGCGTCGGCTCCTTCTTCTGGAAGTGAACCCGCACCTTGCCCTCGGCCGCCGCACTCGTGCCGAAGTCGAGGATCGCCGGGTCGCCACTCGTCGGACAGCCGAAGCAGATGGGGTTGGTGCTGATGCGGCCTTCCTTCCCGCCGGGTGGGGCCACTCGTCGGCCGGCCCCGTGCGAGTTGACCGCCGCGAAGAACGCCAGCTTCTCCGCCGCCGCCGCTTCCGCGTACTCGCCCAGCCGGCCGATGTGCCCGCACTGCCGCAGCGTGCCGCTCGCCACGCCGACCGCCTTCGCCTTCGGCAGCAACTTGGCCAACAGTCGGTAGGCTTGCACTTGTCCCAGCCCCCAACCGCCGTCGGCCGCCACCACCGCGGGGGTCTCGTTCAGGATTGTGAACGGGGCGTCGGCCTTGTACTGGCCCGTTTTAATGAACCCGACGTACTGCGGGGCACGCATGACGCCGTGCGAGTCGTGCCCGCACAGGTTGGCGTCGACGAGGCTGTGCGCCACCACCTTCGCGGAGTCGTCGGGCACGCCGGCGGCGACGAACAGCGAGCGGACGAACGCGGTCAGCGGGGCGGGGGCGACGGTGGGCATGGGTCCGTATCCTGGTGAACGGCGCGTCGTGAGTCCGCCCGTGGGTATTGTTATCAAAAAAAACCGCGGACTCACGTCGCGCCGCCCGCCGGGAGAATGTATGCCCTTCAC
>JANNVG010000016.1:0-5789 GCA_031414395.1 Fimbriiglobus sp. | reverse complement strand
CGAACGGCCGGCAGCTTACGCACAACTACTCTGGCGGGTCGAACAGCGTCATCGGCCGGCTCAGCTCGATCTCGGACGCGAGCGGCACGCTGGAGGGCTACGACTACCTGGGGCTGGGCAGGGTGGTGCGGCGGGCGCACCGTACGCGCCCGGCGAATCACGTCAGGGCTGACGGCCGGCGAGCGGGTTTGCTCGGCGATCAGTTGCTCAGGCGGCCGTGGGGTTGGCGGACGTGTTCGCGGGTCGGCTGGCGAGCCAGCGGTCGGGCAGGAGCGGGTTGAGTTGTTCGTCGGTGGGTCGCTCGCCCAGGGCGTGCAACTGGGGGAGTACGTCGCGGAGGTACGCGAACGGGTCGAGACCCAAGTGCCGGCAGGTGCCGACAACGGTGTAATGCACCGCCGCCACCAACGGCGGCCTGCCGCTCGTCGTGCTATCCCTTCCACCACTCTCCGCTTGCATGAACGGCGAGGCTCGACCATAAAGGACGTTATGGTATACATTCGCACCCATGAGGCCTGATGACGATTCCGCCCGACCAACACCTCACCCTGTACGCCCCCAACTCGTTCGCCCTGCCGGCCCTCGTCACCGACGCCGGCGAGCACGCCGCCCACCGCCTCCTCCAGTTCTTCACCGCCGAGATCCGCAACCCGAACACCCGCGCCGCCTACGCCCGCGCCGTCGCACGCTTCGACCGCTGGTGTGCCGTCCACCAGCTCACGCTCGCCGCCCTCACCCCCATCCACGTCGCCGCCTACGTCGAGCACCTCGGCCGCGAGAGGAGCAAGCCGACCGTCAAGCAGCACCTGGCCGCCCTCCGCATGCTGTTCGACTACCTGGTCACTGGGCACGTCGTCCCGACCAACCCGGCCGCCCCCGTCCGCGGGCCGAAGTACACCCTCAAAGTGGGCAAGACGCCGGTGCTGGACAAGGACGAGGTGCGGCAGTTGTTCGCCGCCCTGGGCGGGGAGTCCGTCGCCGACCGCCGCGACCGCGCGCTCATCGGCCTGCTGGTGTACTCGTTCGCCCGCATTACCGCCGTCCTCCAGATGGACGTGAGCGACTATCACCAGCGGGGCAAGCGGTGGTGGGTGCGGCTGCACGAGAAGGGCGGCAAGGACCACGCCGTCCCCGTCCACCACTCCGCCGAGGAGTACCTCGACGCCTACCTGTCCGCCGCCGGCATCGCCGACCAGCCGCACACCCCGCTGTTCCGCACCCTGAGTCGGCAGCGGACGATCACTTCCAACCGGCTCGACCGGCACGAGGCACTGGCGATGGTGAAGCGGCGGTGTCGGCAGGCAGGCCTGGGTGAAGGGTACGGGTGTCACACGTTCCGGGCCACCGGCATCACGGCGTACTTGAGCAACGGGGGCACGGTGGAGAAGGCGCAGGCGATCGCCGCCCACGAATCGCCGCGGACGACCATGTTGTACGACCGCACCAGCGAGGCCATCAGTTTGGATGAAATCGAACGGATCGTGTTCTGAAGTCGGCAGTCCGTCCTGCCAGCCGGACGGTTAGACGGCCTGCATGTCGGCCAGCCAGCCAGCAATACGGCAAGCCGGGTTGCTGGCTGGAACTGGACAGAGGCTACCTTTTGCAGAACCGACGGTTCCGCACCTCCCTTCCCGACACGACCGACTCACGTGCGTGGTCTCTCGCTTCGCATCACGCTTGGATGAGCCTGAACCCCACCCCACCGGCTCGCACCGGCTCTGAGCAGTCGGGGGAAGAAAGGAGCGGCCAGTCACCTCCCGCACCGCCTCCTGGGGTGGGGCCGCGCCGCCATTGTACCGGCATCCATGCCGGTGGCGGCGCTTGAACCCCACCCCATACGGCGGCGCATACGGTGACGAGCAGACCGACCAGAGAGGCTGCGCCCGTGCGGGCACCGAAGACACCGCCCCGCCCGGGCGGTTAGAGCTTCCAGCCCGTGCCCTTCTCCCGTTCGATGCGGGCAACGGCCCTCCGCAGTTCGTCCTCTGGCAACTCCCACACGTCGCCGTCTAGCTTGGCGACCACCCGGTTCTTGAGTTGTTGGTACGTCTGCCGCGCCCGCTCGTCGTCGCCGAGGACGTCCGCCACCAGGGCGAGAGCGAGTTGCGCGGCACCCGATCCCGCGTAGCCGAAGTTGAAACCGGCCGGCGAGTGGTGCCGCAGGTCGAGCCGTGGCGGGAGGGGGTACGGTTCCCCGTCGGCGGGTTCCACCCACACGCTGACCGTGCCGTCCGATGCCCGTCGCCCACAATACCGCTTGCCTGTCACCGGGGCCGTCATGCCGGCCGCCGCCCAGGTGGTCGGGGCCTGAGCGTCGCACCGGGCGGCGTACTCGGCCGCTTCGCGGTCGTTCCCGTCGAACGCCACTACCACCTCGGCGTACCGGCCGAAGTCGTGGTCCGACCACTCGACCAGCAGCCGTGCCTTCGGCGGCGGGTCGCACAGCACCATCTTGATGGCCGCGACGTACGCCCGGCACTCGGCCTTCGCCCGCTCCTCGTACCCGTCACTTCCAACCTGAGCACACGTCTCTTCGGCCGGCCCCGGCCCGAGGTAATACTTGTCCGTCCAGGTCATTCACCGCCCTGTCTCTGATCGTTTCCCTGAGTAGAGCCGTAACACGACCGGAAAGGCGGCGCAAGAGCGGCCCCCCCTCCCCTTGCCGTCGATAGGCGACCCCTTGTCGCGGGCGGGCTGCCCCCCCGCCCCGTGACTGTCGGCGGGAGTTCATCATCCAACCCTGGGCGATTTCGGCATCATGCGCCTGATCATAGACCTCATCATGGGCCTGATCATGGACATCGACCCACGACCCGCATAAGCAGCCGCCCCGTTCAACCGTTCGGCTTCCGCAACTCCAACGCCCGGCGGGTACGGTCGAGTTCGGCCAGCAGCACCTTCTCGTCCGGGAGGGTGGTGCGGTAGGTCGAGGTGAGCACCGTGTTCCCAGCACTTCGAGGGCGTACCGCGCCTCATCGTGCCCCTTCTCGGCGCACAGGATCAACCCGACAGGCGGGTTCTCCCCCGCCTTCACCCAGTGTTCCTTCGCGTAGTTCAGGTACATGTGCATCTGCCCGGCGTCGGCGTGGGTGAACGCTCCCAACTTGAGGTCCACGACCAGCAGGCACCTCAGCACACGGTGGAAGAACACCAGGTCGACGTGGAACCACTTGTCGTCGATGCGGAGCCGCTTCTGCCGGCCGACGAACGTGAAGGCGTCGCCCAGCTCCAGCAGGAACGCCTCCAGGTGGCGGATGATCGCCTCCTCCAGGTCGCCCTCGCTGTACTCGTCCTTCAGGTTCAGGAACTCCAGCACAAGCGGATCGCGGATCTGTTCCGCAGTGGTGACGGCATCCTCCGGCTTCGCCGCTGCCCCCTTCGTCAGCATGGCCACCTTGTTCCTGGACACGGCCGTCCGCTCGTAGAACAGGGCCTGCGCCTGGCGGTCGAGTTGACGGACGGACCATGACCCGCAGATCGCCTCCTCTTCGTAGAACGCGCGGGCGAGCAGGTTCTCCACGCTCAATAGTCGCACGTAGTGGGACCACGGGAGCGGGAACACTTCGGCCGCGGTGCCCGTCGAGAGGACGGCCGTCGCCACTCTCACCTTCCGCTCCTCGGTCCGCATCCGCGCATGGAAAACGGCAGACGGTGTCTGCCGAATCTCCCACCCCAGGTAGAACGCCCCCATCTGGCGGAGGTTGCGTTCGGAAAACCCGCGGCCAGGCGTACGGTCAGGTCGGCCGCGAGCGACTGGAGGAGCGCCTCGGCGGGGCATTTGCCGTTTCTGGAGGTCTCAACGCTTCAAGAGGTTACTAACGCACTCACAGCCATGACCATGTGGTGACAGGTGAACTGCTTGTGATGGCATGCTGCCGCGGTGCGGGTGTGCTGACTCGTTTTGTGGTACCTGCCATGGAAATACCATGCTCGCGAGAGCGAGCAGTCGAGCCCCTCGCGGACGCGCTTGAGCAACTTGGTGACACTCCCTTCGAGAAAGAAGGCAATCATGGCCCCCTGTGTGCAGAATGGGGCATAGACGCAAGAGAGAAACCGCCCGCTCACGGTGGCGACGTAATCCTTCACGTCTGAAGGACGATCTTTCTCAAGCACCTTCGAGTCGATGGGAAAGGTGATGCGGCTGTTCGAGAAGTACACGAACGACAGGTCGGGTTCCGGCGGTTGCGCCCCGAGGATTGCCGACTCTCGCTCCTTCTTTTCGTGCATGAGGTAATACGGGGCAGCGGCAGGGATTGCTTTCAGGGCAAAGGGGTAAAGCTGTTCCGTCAAATCGCGTTCGAGGTCCGAATCTTCTCGGGTCGGTGCAGGGTGCTTGTCAAGGTAATCGGTTTTGAACTGTTCGAGACCTGCCCACAGGTAGCCCAACATCGTCCTCACCCCATCGACCTGGAGTTGCTCCAAGGTGGATGCGAACTCAAAGTCGGCGGGCAGGGTTCGCTGCGAGTAGCTCGGCCGACGGCTCATTTCGCCTCCGGCTTCTTTTCACCCTGTGACCCGTTGCCTTTCCACAGCATGATTTCGTTGAACGCATCGTCCGCGTCACGCATCCCTGCCGATGCCGTCCAGTACCGCACCTGATCCGGCTTCATCAGGTACAGGGTGGGGATCGATTTGCGGCCCTGACGATAGTCGCTGTAGATACGGCCGATCCGCTGGAAGCCGATGCCGTCATCAGTTCCCTTGCCACTGCGAAGCACTTGCTCCAAATCTTGCAAGCGTTTCATTAACGCCGGTGAGCTGATCGTCTCAGCGCGGATGGGCTCATCGACGACCGGCTTCAGGTGGATCGCGGCCAAGCGTACCGAGAGCTGTTTCTCGGTATCCTCTCGGAAGATCGTCGCCCCAAACTTGTGCGACGCCCCGAATGCCGCACCGAGCGTGCGCAGAAAGAAGCTGCAATAACGCTCCAGCTCGTCTACGTCTTGCTCCCTCGACGTCGGATTCGGCCCGGGAGCATCCGGCAGTCGCTTGAACTCCGGAAGTGTGTAGTTGAAGAAGTCGCTGATCAGCGACCAATCCGTCTCGTCGAGGCCCAGAGACTCCCTAACCATCTCGTCGACGGCTTCGTAGTCGAAGTCAGCCAGCGAGCCGATCCTACGGCCTTTGAGGTCGGGCAACGGCAGCTTGAGGAGATCACTCACCGAGGCATTGGCAATGAAGGATGCGAGCCAATGGTTCGTCATGTACAACCAGTACAGGGCGAAACTGCTATTATAGACCAGACAAGCCGACTCCAGCAATTTTTCGTCTTTCGGCTCGACGTGGACGCTCAGATACGACTGGGTGCAGAGCACACCTTTTCGATTACCTGCCTTGTTGAAGACGGCGCGGAACCGCTGTTCGGCGTGCGTCCAGCTTTGTTTGATGAGAAGCTGCGGGGCTTCAAACGCCTCGAAGTTCGTCGAGGCCTTTTCATCGGTCGATGGGTCGGTATTTATCGGCACCTTCTTTGGATCGACGGCCAAGAACATCCAGTCGGGAAAGTGTGGCTTTTCCAGCATCGGCCGATCGACGATTGCCTGCTGCTGCTTCTTTCGGTCTCCTCTCACGACCCCTTGCCGCGACTGGGCGCGCCCTTCGTCTTTGAGTCCCTTAAGGGTCGGCAGCTTGGACAGTTTGTTCAGCAGGGTGGAGTTCCCCACGAATCGTAGACAGCGGGAAAGTGGTGTACTCTTGAAGCACGAGGAGACCCACCGATGGCCCGTGAACGCAAGTCCTACACGCCGGAGTTCAAGCTCCAGGCGGTGAAGATGATCCTCGAACAGAAG
>JANNVG010000015.1:0-2599 GCA_031414395.1 Fimbriiglobus sp. | reverse complement strand
ATCTGAACTTCGCCATCCCCATCCCGGAGCCGACCGGCCTGCTGCTGATCGGAGCCGGCATCGCCCTGGCCGTCTCCCGCCGGCGCCAGAATTCGTAAGCCTAGAGCCTGTTATTGACTTGCCGTCAGCTGTGCGTTGATTTTAGGAGATGAGCACGACACGGAAGTCGTATCCGAGCGACGTCTCGGATGCGGAATGGGAGTTCCTGATCCGCCCTCGCCGCCTGAACGCGCTCCACGGATGAGGTGGAGCTTTTTAGTGTCAAAACAAGGTTCCGTTTGATTCAACAATTGTTTTTCAATGCACGCGATGGCCGGTGAGAACCCGAATCGTAACCCCTCACCCTGCTGAACTCACAGCGGCGGGCAAGGGCGGGAGGGTTCCGGTGCGGACGTATTCCCGCAGGGCCGCGGCGGTCGCGGCGACGGGGTCCGCGCCGCGCTGCTTCAGCGTCCGGTAGATGCTCATGAGGACGCTGCGGGTTTCGGCCCCGCGGTCGCTGACGCTCCCCTGGCTGACCTTCCGCATCAGCACCGCCGGGCGGATCTCGCGCTCGGCCTTGTTGTTCGTCGGATCGACCCCCGCCACCTCCACGAACGTCAGCAGCGTTTCACTCGGCGTCAGTCGCTTCTTCAACTTGCGAAGCTCGTGGTCGGCGGTCGGTGCGTCGGCCAACGCGTGCAGCCGCCGGTGCAACAGCAGCACCCGGCGGTCGAAGACCTCGCCTAACAATTCGTCGCGGGCCAGCTTCAGCCGCACGCCGTCGCCGAAGAGCCGCTGGAGCGCCTTGGCAAACGCCCGGCGTTCGTCCGTCGGTGCGGCGTCGAGGGCGGTCACGTCGCGCAGCAGGTGCGCCCAGCATTTCTGGCTGTGGGGCGCGAAGGCGTCGTAGGCCTTCCAGAAGTCGGTGACGAGCACGCCGGCGAACTCCTCGGCGAAGAGCTTGTTCAGCGCCTCGTGGCCGCGGCTGGCGTCGATCCAATAATAGGTGCTCTGCGGCGTCGCGGCGCACCAGAGCCACCAGGTCTGGCCCTTGAGGCGCCAGCCGGTCTCGTCGGCGTGCAGCACCGGCGCTGTTAGGCATTCGGCCCGGATCTGGTCGTGCCACGGGCTGAGCACGCCGGCCAGGCGGTGCCAGATCTCGGTCAGGCCCCCCTCGCTGATGTTAATCTGCAGATGGCCGTTGAGCACGTCGACGATCTGGCTGGTGGTGGTGCCGAGGCCGTAGTGCAGCCACGTGGCCAACGCTGTGACGCGGTGGCCCAGCGTGCAGCCCGGCAGCGCGTCGGCGACCTTCGGCTCCACTTGTTTCTTGCAGCACGGGCACCAGTCGCGGTGGATCGTGTGTTCGGTGACTTCGCTGTGCAGGTCGTCGGGCAGGTCCTCGATGATCCGGGTGCGCTTGCGACCAGTGCGTTTGAGTTCGCCGCCGCAGTCGGGGCAGGCGGGCAACTGATGCTCCACCGTCTTGTCGAGGCGCGTCGGGGTCGGCCGCGCCGTGCCCATGTGCCCCGGCTTGGCCCCGACCTGGCCGGTCCTCGCCGGCGTGTTCGGCTTCTCGTAGACCGGGACGCTGCCGGAGGGCGTGTGCGGCCCGGCGGCGAGTGTGTGCAGGGCGGTGCGGAGTTGGAGCAGGAGGAGTTTGACTTCGAGGGGGTCGCGGTGGGCGAAGACCCCGGCCTGGGCCTCGGTGAGCGTGCCGGCCTGGAAGGCCGCGAGGAACTCGGGATCCAACGCCGGTGCCGTCATGCCGGCGTGATAGCAACAGCCGGCCCCCGGCGCAAGGGCGGTTCAAGAGGGTGAGGGGTTACCGGCTTTCCTCTTGCGCATTTCAGCTGACGCCGTAGACTGCGGTGATTCCACGGACGGAACCCGATGACACCGCTGCTCGCCCGCCTCCGGCACCCTCGCCGACCCCCGCATCCATCGCACCCGAAAACACCGCATCGATGACATCCTCTTCATCGCCATCATCGGCCTGATCGGCGGGGCCACCAGTTTCGAGACCATCCATGCCTTTGCGCAATGTCGCCAGGCTTGGTTGAAAACTCTCTTGAAACTGCCCAACGGCATTCCCAGTCACGACACCATCTATCGCGTCTTCTGCGCGCTCGACGCCAAGGTGTTTTCCCAATGCCTCGGCGGCTGGCTGACCGAGTGGTGCGACACGATCCCCGGCCTCCGGCACATCGCCGTCGACGGCAAGTCGCTGCGGGGCGCCCGCGGCGACACCTTCACCGGCTGCGTGCACCTGGTGGAGGCCTGGGCCACCGAGCCGGCCTGCTGCTGGGCCAGGAGGCCGTGGCCGCGAAGTCCAACGAGATCCCGGCGCTGCCGCCGCTGTTGCGGGCCTTGAACCTGAAGGGCGCATTGGTGACGATCGACGCCGCGTGCTGCCAAACAAGGGTGGCGGCGACGATCCGCGAGCAGAAGGGGGACTATCTCTTGTGCGTGAAGGGGAACCAGGAGTCGCTGCAGACGGCGGTGGAGGGAGCGTTCGCCACGGCCGTCGCCGCAGACTTCGCCGGCGTGCCGTACACGCGGCACACGACGGTCGACACGCGGCACGGCCGGCAGGAGGAGCGGTACATCACGGTGA
>JANNVG010000014.1:0-3150 GCA_031414395.1 Fimbriiglobus sp. | reverse complement strand
CAAGCGAGGGGCCAGCCACCTCACCGAAGAAGCGGGGGCGTCACGTTTCCCGTCACTCTCAGGTCTTCCGCGAGAGCCATTGGCCCCTCGCTCGCGCTTCGGGCTAACAAGTCCGGGGAGGGGTCGACGTGGGAACGCAGTTCCCCGGCGGGGGTGGGGTGCCGCACACGAAGGGCACACCCGTGTCATTCAGAATATGGACACGCCCCCGCCCGCCTGCACACAATACACCCCCCTCCCACCGGGCCTCTCCCATGCGTCACGCACTCGCCGCACTCCTCGCGCTCACCACGTTCACCACGTTCACCCACGCCGCCGACACCGACTGGCGGGGGTTCCGCGGGAACGACGGCACCGCCACCGTGTCCGCCAAGCTGCCCACCAAGTGGGACGCCAAAGAGAACGTCGCCTGGAAGACCGACCTGCCCGGCGCCGGCACGTCCACGCCCGTCGTCGTCGGCGATCACGTCTTCGTCACCTGCTACTCCGGGTACAACGTGCCCGGTCAGCCGCAGGGCCAGCAGGACGATCTGAAGTTGCACCTGTGTCGGCTCGACCGCAAGTCGGGCAAGCTGGCGTGGACGAAGGACGTGAAGGCGAAGCTGCCCGAGCAGGAGAAAATCCGCGACGGGCACGGATACGCCTCGCACACGCCCACCGCCGACGCCGACCGCGTCTACTGCTTCTTCGGCAAGAGCGGGGTGGTGGCGTTCGACCACGACGGCAACGAGAAGTGGACGGCCGACGTGGGGTCCGCGCTGAACGGCTGGGGGTCGGCCGCGTCGCTGTTGCTCACCGACGGCCTGCTGATCGTGAACGCCAGTATCGAGAGCGAAACCCTCTTCGCCTTCGACGCCAAGACGGGCAAAGAGGTGTGGAAGGTGAAGAAGGTGCAAGAGGCGTGGAACACGCCCATCCTGGCGAAGGCCGGCGACCGCACCGAACTGGTGATCGCGGTGAACGGCAAGGTGCTCGGCCTCGACCCGAAGTCGGGCAAGGAGCTGTGGACATGTGGCAGCGACATCCCGGAGTACATGGTGCCGAGCCTGGTGGCGGCCGACGGGGTGGTGTACGCCCTCGGCGGGCGGCGGGCCGCGGCGCTGGCGGTGAAGCTCGGCGGCAGCGGCGACGTAACCCAATCGCACCGCCTCTGGACGAGCAAGACGGGCAGCGTCGTCACCTCGCCGGTGTACCACGACGGGCACCTGTACTGGATGCACGACAACAAGGAGGTGGCGATGTGCGCCGACGCCAAGACGGGGAAGGTCGTGTACGAGGAGCGGGTGTCGCGGGCCGGGCAGGTGTACGGCTCGCCGGTGCTGGCCGGCGGGCACATCTATTACCCGGCCCGCGACGGCAAGGTGCATGTGGTGGCGGCCAAGCCGAAGTTCGAGCTGGTGGCCAGCAACTCGCTCGGCGAGCGGGGCACGTTCAACAGCAGCCCGGCCGTGAGCGGCACGCAACTGCTGCTCCGCACCGACAAAGCGGTCTACTGCATCGGCAAGGAGTGAGTGGGCTATCGCGGAGACGTTCGACCCAGTGTGCCGTGAGTCTCAAGTCTCACCACTTGTCCCCCTACCTACCTCCGGCCAACGCCCACGCCGGTTCGCTCGTTAGACCCGCGCGAGTGACCTGCTCCCCCACGGGTCGTCGAAAAGGCGGTCTACGGCACCCACGCGGGTTGACACCCCACAACACGATTTCGTCGCCAGCCGTCGAATATACTGGACATAGCTTCACGAGCATGACGATAATCGCCGAATGGATTCGCCGTCGAGTTGGGGCGGCATGGCCGTGCCAATTGAGGAGTATCACCGTGCCCAAAGCGAGAACACTGTTCGACGGACTGCTCGAATCCCAACCTCAACTCACGACACTCCCCGCACCTCGCGGTCGAATCATCTGTGGGGATGCCCGTGTCGCCCTTCAATCTCTTGATGTGAACAGCGTCCAGACGTGTGTCACCTCCCCGCCGTACTGGGGCCTACGGGACTACGGCATTGCGGGCCAGATCGGCGCGGAGATGCGGATTGACGACTACTTCACCCATCTCGTCGATGTGTTCCGAGAGGTCCGCCGAGTGTTACGGCCGGACGGCACCCTCTGGCTGAACATCGGCGACAGTTACACGAGCGGCGGGCGGAAGTGGCGGGACACGGACAAGAAGAACCCGGCCCGCGGGATGGACTACCGCCCGCCGACCCCCGACGGGTTGAAACCCAAAGACCTGATCGGCGTGCCGTGGCGGTTGGCGTTCGCCCTCCAAGCCGACGGGTGGTATCTGCGGTCAGACATCGTCTGGCACAAACCGAACGGGCACCCGGAGTCGGTGAAAGACCGCCCGTCGCGGGTTCACGAGTACGTGTTCCTGTTCACCAAAGAAGAGCGGTACAAGTACCACTACGAACGGGTAAAGGAGCCGGCGGTAACGGGCGACACCAAAGGATTGCGGTCGGTCTGGTCGCTGAACACGGAGCCGATGAAGGAAAAGCACTTCGCCGCGTTTCCGACCAAGTTGGTCGCCCGCTGTCTGGAAGCGGGGAGCGACGAGTCGGATGTGGTGCTCGACCCGTTCCTCGGTTCGGGCACGGTCGGTGTGGTCGTCCAGAGTCTGAACCGCCAATTCATCGGGGTCGAACTGAGCCGGAAGTATGTCGAGATCGCCGAGCGGCGGTTAGGTTGGGGGTGATTGGGCGGGGGCATCGAAAACCCAAGTCGCAATCGGCCGACAGTGCGCGGTGTCAAGCGCCTTGACTTGCAACTTGCGTTCGGTCCCACCGTCGAAGTAGAGGGCAAATTTCTCCGCCCCACTTGGGTCGTACACCCGGCAGTAACCCGGCTTGGGGGACTGCTTGCTCTTGTGCTGCATCGAGATCACGCCCGTCGCCGCTTCTCGCAGCAACGCCGTCGGGATTTCGATCAACTCGTATTCGTGTTGGGTGGCCGGGCGGTTGCGGTCGGGCGGGACGCGAAAGTATCGCAGCGTCAGGATGCGTTGCGAGCGGTCGAGGTGGAGTTCCCCACGAATCGTAGACAGCGGGAAAGTGGTGTACTCTTGAAGCACGAGGAGACCCACCGATGGCCCGTGAACGCAAGTCCTACACGCCGGAGTTCAAGCTCCAGGCGGTGAAGATGATCCTCGAACAGAAG
>JANNVG010000013.1:0-2024 GCA_031414395.1 Fimbriiglobus sp. | reverse complement strand
TTTGGGTTAACTCCTGGCACCCGCCCCCTACGGGGGGCGGGGGCCCGTCCGCCTGGCCCACCGGCCCCCGTTGGGGCCGCGGTTCCACCAGATTCGGAACTCACCCATGCCAACCCTCCTCTCGATCCAAATCGGTCTGCCTCGCGCGCTCGGCACGCCGGAGGCCGACGACCCGCTCGACCGCCCGTGGACGAGCGGCTTTTTCAAACTGCCCGTGGCCGGCCCCGTGCAGGTGACACGGTTCGGCGTCATCGGCGACGGCGTGGCGGATCGCATCAATCACGGCGGGCCAGACAAGGCGGTGCTCGCGTACTCGGCCATCCACTACCCCGGCTGGTCGGCGGAACTCGGCATCTCCCCGCTGCCGTTCGGGGCGTTCGGCGAGAACCTGAGCGTGGGCGGTCTCACCGAAGACGACGTGTGCGTCGGCGACGTGTGGGCGTGCGGCGAAGTCGAGTTCGAAGTGAGCCAGCCGCGGCAGCCGTGCTGGAAGCTGGCCCGGCGGTGGCGGGTGAAGGACTTGCCCGCCCGCGTGGTCGAGTCCGGCCGCAGCGGGTGGTACCTGCGGGTGTTGGCCGAAGGGGAGATCGTGTCCGGGTTGCCGTTCACGCTCACCCGCCGGCCGAACCCGGACTGGACCGTCCGCCGGGCACACCGCGTCATGCACTTTCACAAGTACGACCCCGCCGAGAGCGAAGCCCTCATGGGCGTGCCGGGCCTGTCGTTCAGTTGGGCGGAAACCCTCCGCGGGCGGGTCGGGGTTCGCCAAGACTCCGTCATTGCCATTGCCCACGGGGGATGGCGGGGTTATAGCGAATGGGTGGGGTCGCCCGTCGGCGAGGGTCATCATGACGAAGCGGTCGTATCGGTGGCTGCTGGTGCTGCTCGCCGTCGTCGGACTGACGGCCGACCAGTTCACCAAATACAACGTGTTCCGCTGGCTCTACCACCAGGGGCCGGAGCAGCCGACCACGGACAAGGACGCGGCGTTCGTGGCGTGGGACCGCGCCGCGCCCGCGTGGGTGGTGGGCAGCGCGCCGGGCATCAGCGGCGGGCGGTACGATGTGATCCCCGGCTGGTTCGGGTTCATCGCCCAATACAACCCGCCGGCCCGTAAACTGCCCGACGGGGCGTACAAACTGGAACTGAATGCTGTGGGCGCGGTCGGTGGAGGGCTCGGTGTGAAGGCTGTCAGTCAACTCAGAGACGACGAGTTAATCGCCCTGCACGTGGATGCAACCACACGGAAGCCGGTTCAGCTCAAAGACGATGAGATCATCGTACTGCACGTGGATGAAACCACCCGGAAGCCGATCAAACCCTGGCGGTACGACCTCCAGACGGCAAGTGCGCCGAGGATGCCGCACGTGAACCGCGGGGCGCTGTTCGGTATGGGGGCGAACCAGGACGGCAGCCCGGACGCGGAGCAGCAGGCGGAGAACTCGAACACACTGTTCGCCGTCATCAGCCTGATCGCGGCGGGCGGCATCTGCGTGTGGGGCGTGCTGCGGGGCAAGCGGGCCGACGCCTGGATCTGTGCGGCCCTGGGGATGATCCTCGGCGGCACCGTCGGCAACCTGTTCGACCGCGTGGTGTTCTACGGCGTCCGCGACTTCCTCTTCTTCTACAAGATCGACTGGCCGGTGTTCAACGTGGCCGACTGCTGCCTCGTGTGCGGGGCGATCATGCTGGTGCTGCACGCGGTGTTCGTGAAGCCGCCCAAGCCGGACGCGGTGGTCGCCACGACCGCCGCGGCGGCCGCCCCGGTGACGCTGCCCACGCCGACCGTTCCCTGAGACCTCACCCCCCGGCCCCCTCTCCATAAATGGAGAGGGGGTGTTCAAGGGGAGACGTTTCAAGTCATCGCCGCGAGCTTGCGAGCGTTCTTCGCCAACTCGCTCGCAAGCTCGCGGCGATGACAAGGCGGCTGTGGTATTGAACACCCCCTCTCCATTTATGGAGAGGGGGCCGGGGGGTGAGGTCTCAGGGAACGGTCGGCGTGGGCAGCGTCACCGGGGCGGCCG
>JANNVG010000012.1:0-2240 GCA_031414395.1 Fimbriiglobus sp. | reverse complement strand
GGCGACCTCCGCCGCGTGTGCCTGTGGCGGCATCGTGACGCGCACCCTCTGCTGGTTCGCGGCGGGGGTCGCCGGCGACGCGCCGGCTCGCCCGCCCTACAATCCCTGTCCGCGGCGGGGGTCGCCGGCGAAACGCCGGCTCGCCCGCCCTACCACGCGACCACACTTCACCTTTTCGCCCTCCCATCCCTCACGTTTCCCCCATTGCTCACCGCCGTTCGCCCGGTTTGCCCTGGGACACCCCCCGCGGCGGGTGGTACGCTAACACCAACAGCCCGTCGCCCGTGCGTTCGCCGAGGTGCCCCGTGAGCAGTCCACCGAACGAGCCGTCGTCGGGCGGCGGCGTGTTGGCCGTCGTCTGTTCGGTTCTCTCCACCGTCTGCCTCGCGGCGCTCGTGCCGGTCGTGTACTTGGCGGTCGATCAACTGGCCAGTCGCGGCGAGCCGGCCACCGGACTGCTCGCCGTCATCCCCCACACCGACGGGCACTGGACCACCCCCGCCGTGCGGCCGGCGCTCGAGTGGGTGGCCGGCTGGAACACCTGGGCGCACACGTCCGACGGCCTGCTCACGCAACTGTTCGCCGTCTCAATCGTCGTCCTCCTCCTCCGCGTGCTGTTCCTGAACGCCGCCGCCCACCTGGCCGGTACCGCGGCTATCGAAGACGCACGCCTGCTCCGCCGCGACGTGTACAACCACTGCTACCGCCTCGGCACCCTGGCCATCGACCCGGACGAGCAGACCGAGGTGGGCAAGCTCATCACCGCCAAGATCGAAGCCATCCAGGACGGCGACATCGCCGCCCGCACCACCGTCCCGCGGGTGTTCACGCTACTCGCTCTGGCCGTGGTGGTGCTGCTGGTGGTCCACCTGTGGGTCGGGCTGGCGGTCCTCTTCCTGGGCGGGCTGGTGTGGCTGCTCGCGGGGCAATCCGCCGCGTGGTTCCGCCGCGACGCGCGGGTGGCCGAGCGCCGCGCCGAACACCAGATGTCGGTCATGCGGGAGAGCCTGCGGCTGATGCTGCTGGTGAAGTGCTACCTGATGGAGCGGTTCAGTCAGACGCGGGTGGAGCGGCAACTGTCGGACCTGGCGAAGACGGCCCGCCGCCAGCACCGGGGCGAAACGCTCTCGCGGCCGACGCTGTACACGGTGGCGGCCATCACCGGCGTGCTGGTGCTGTATGTGGCCGCGCGGGTGGTGACGGGCGGGCACCTCAGCCCGGCCGGGCTGGGCGTGCAGGTGGCGTGCGCGGTGGCGGTGGCGGTGGCCGCGCTGCGGTGGATCGCCGCCAACGTGAAGGTGCGGAAGGGGCGGGCGGCGGAGGCCGACGTGGACGAGTTCTTCGAGCGCCGCACCGACGCCGGACAGCCGATCACGGCCAAGTTCCTCCAACCGCTCGCCCGCAAGATCGAGCTGCTGGAGGTGAGCTTCCGCGAGCCGGGCACCGGGCGGATGATCCTCGAACAAGTGACGGCCAGCATCCCGGCCGGCAAGCGGACGGCGGTGGTGTGTGCCGACCCGGCCGAGGCCCGCACGTTCGCCTTCCTCCTCACGCGGTTCCTGGAGCCGACCGGCGGGGAGATGAAGTTCGACGGCGAGAACACGCGGTGGGTGACGTTCGACTCCCTCCGCACGCAGGTGGCGCTGGTGCTGGCCGACCACACCACGTTCACCGACACGGTGGCGAACAACATCGGGTGCGGCGACTCGTTCACCCGCCCGCAGATCGTGGAGGCGGCGAAGGTGGCCCACGCGCACGGGTTCGTGCAGCAGTTGCCCAGCGGGTACGAGACGGTGGTCGGCGGGTCGGGGCACTCGCTGCGGCCGGGCGAGCGGTTCCGGCTGGCACTGGCGCGGGCGGTGCTGCGCGACCCGGCCGTGCTGGTCATCGAGGAGCCGACCGAGCCGTTCGACCCGGACAGCGCCGCCCTCATCGACGACGCCATCGCCCGCCTGCAACCCGGCCGCACCGTCATCATGCTCGCCCGCCGCAGCAGCACGGTGAAGAAGGCGGACGAGGTGGTGGTGATTCAGGACGGCAAGGTGGCCGGGGCGAACGACCACGACACGGCCGCGTCCGGCAGCCAGTTGCACAAGTCCCTCGCCGCGCGGAAGTAGGTGGACGACGAACTGACGAGCCGCGACCGCGAGGGGGCGGGGGGACAACACCCCCGCCCTCGCGGTCGCGGCTCGGTGAACCCCCCACCCCCAGCCATCCCCTTACCCAGGCCGGCGTCGCCC
>JANNVG010000011.1:0-1926 GCA_031414395.1 Fimbriiglobus sp. | reverse complement strand
CCCCCCCCCGCACCCCCCGCACCCGGTTCCGGTCACCCGGTCACTGCGTTCCCGGTTCCAGTCACACCTCTTCGCCCGCGGGGGCGTCGTCCACATCGTCGTCGTCGTCGTCGTCGTCCAGGTCGTCGTCGTCGTCCAGGTCGTCGTCGAAGTCGTCGTCCTCCAGGTCGTCGTCCTCCTCGTCGTCGGCCGCCTCCTCCTTGTCGTCTTCGACGGCGGGGTCCTCGTCGTCGGCGGCGCGGGCGGGCATGATCGCCGTCCGCTCGTCCAGCCACCGCTCGTCCGTCGGCACTCCGGCCACGGCGGACAGGCATGTCTCGGGCATCGGTCGTCCTCTCATCGCGGTGCGGTTCCGGTCGGTGTGGCGACTTCGCCCCACGGACACCGGCCGGAGCCAAGAGCGAATATTCCTGCCCGCTCGGCGTGGGGGCACCGGGCGGGCGAAGCCGTCAGAATTCAGTCGTTCGGCACCAAAAAACAGGGGGCCGGGGTCGGCCCACCGTGCAGGTCCGGGTGAAGGTAGGCGCTTCTTAGCAGGCCCCCAAAACGAGTCAAGCGGACCCGCACAGAAAATCCGAACGGGGCGAAAAGTCATGTCGCATTCAGCGGGTCTCGCTCCCGCACGCTCGCCCACGCGGTCACGCCGGGGAGGGCGTTCGCCAGCCGCTCGGCCAGCCCTTCCACCGCCGGCCGCTCGCTCGCGTAGTGCCCCGGCAGCACCAGCCCGACCCCGCTCGCCTGGGCCGTCAGGCAGTCGTGGAAGCGCACTTCGCCGGTCACGAACACGTCCGCTTGCGCCCGCGTCGCGTCCGACAAAAATTCCCCCGCCGCCCCGCACGCCACCGCCACCGTCCGCACCGGCTTGGCCGCATCTCCCACATACTGCACCACGCTCGCCCGGCACGCCGCCTTCACCACCGCCGCGAATTCGGCCAGCGTCGTCGAACTTGCCAGCGTGCCGATTCGCCCCTCCCCGCCGTCGGGGTTCGCCCGCAACGGGTACACGTCGAACGCCGGTTCCTCGTAACTGTGGGCGGCCCGCATCGCCTTCACCGCCGCGTCGATCTTCCCTTCGGGCACCAGCACTTCGAGCCGCAGCTCGGTCACCTCTTCGCGTCGGCCCACTTGCCCGACGGTCGGGTCCGCGCCCGCTTTGGGGAAGAAGGTGCCCGTGCCCGGCGCGCGGAAACTGCACTGCTCGTAGTTCCCCAACGCCCCGCCGCCGGCGGCGAAGATGGCGTCCGACACCTTCACCCAATCCGCCTCGGGCACGAACACCGCCAGCTTGAAATGGCGCACGCCGTCCTTCGGCCGCAGCGGTTTCACGCCGATGAGTCCGAACCGCGTGGCCAGGGTGTCGTTGATCCCGCCGGGGCAGTTGTCGAACGACGTGTGCGGCGAGTAGACCGCGATGCCGGACGCCATGAGCGGGCCGAGCAACCGCCCTTCGGTGGTGAGCGAACTCAACTTCTTCGCCCCGCGGAACAGGATCGGGTGGTGCGTGACGATCATGTGCGCGCCGTCGTCCACCGCCTCGGCGACCACCTCGGGAGTGACGGTCAGGCACGTCAGGACGCGATCCGCCCGGCGGGTGGTGTCGCCGAGCAGCAGGCCGGTGTTGTCCCAGTCGGCGGCCAACCGCGGCGGGGCGAAGCGGTCGAGGTAGGCGACGATATCGGACACGGTCGGCATGGCGGGGATTCCGTGAAACAACCGGGGCGCGTGTGGGTTATTGTGTGGAAAGACCTCCCCCGTCGTCCTCCCTTCAGGGCGGGTGGGACGTGTTCAACCAGCTTGTCATCGCCGGGAGGGTGGGGCCGAGCGAAACCAAAAAGGGGCGCAAACAAAAACGGATGTGAAAAAAAAAGAAGAAGTGTGGGTGAAAAAAAAACCAAAAAACACACGCCGACAACACCAAGAGGCCCC
>JANNVG010000010.1:0-3883 GCA_031414395.1 Fimbriiglobus sp. | reverse complement strand
CAATGGCTCTCGCGGAAATCCTGGGACTGACGGGACACGTCACGCTCCCTCTTCTCTGGTGAGGTGGCTGGCCCCTCGCTCGCGCTTCGGGCTAACAAATCCGGGGAGGGGTCGCCGCACCGAGCGGAGCGAGGGCGGCGGGGGTGGGGCCAACGTCGTTCAGCACACCCGACGGCCCGCCACGCCGCCTCCTCCCTTCACCCGTGCCACCCGTGCCCACCGCCCGCGCCACCACCCCGGCCACCACCATCCGGTTGTCCGACACCGCCGACGTCACCCTGACGGCGACCGGCCCCGCCCCGCTGCGGGTCGAGTTGCCGAAGGAGTTGCTGACGCCCGAGTCGGCCGTCGCCTGGCAGATCGCCCCGGTGGGTGCGGTGACACTGTCGGCCGACGGCACCACCTGGGCGCAGACGTTCCGCCTGTCGCCGTTCGTGCCGGGCGAGAAGGTGCCGGTCGCGTTCCACCCGGTCACGGTGAACGGCACGGCGGTCACGCCCGACCCGCTTTCGTTCACCGTCGAAACGTCGCTCCGCAACCCGACGGCCGCCGACGCCCGCCCGGTCACGGGCATCGAGCCGTTGCCCGCCCCGCCCGCGGCCGGGTCGTCGCTCGTCGTCGCCGGCGGGTCGCTGCTGGTCGCCCTCGTCACCCTGCTGGCGGCTGTGCTGGTGTTCGCCCGCAAGAGGAAGGCGAAGCCGCTGGCACCGGGCGAGTGGGTGCGGGAGCGGATCGGGTCGTTGCAGTCCGACCGCCGACACGGGCGGCTGACCGACCCGGCGTTCGTGGGGCGGCTGGCCGAGGCGTTCCGCGAGTATCTCACCCGCCGGTTCGGGCTGAACACCGAACAGAAGACGACGGCGGAGGTGTTGGCGTCGGCGGAAGGGATGTGGGATGCCGACACGCGGGGCGCAGTGACGGGCGTGCTGACGGCGTGCGACGGCGTGAAGTTCGCCGGCCGCGAGCCGACCGCCACCGAGTGCGACGACCTAGCCGAGGCGGTGGAGAAGCTGGTGACGGGGTGGGAGCCGTCTTCGTAGGGCGGGCCGAGCGGCCAGCGCGTCGAGTCGCGATTCCAGCCGACGGACGGCACCCCGGAGGAGAGAGCCGGCCGCGATGCCCCGCCGCGTGCTGGTTCGGCGGGGCGTCGTGGCCGCTCGTCGGAGGTGTTGAGGTCAACGGGTCATCCTCAACGCCGTTGAGATCCCCGGCCGCTCGACCCGCCCTACAAGACCTCGACTTTAGTCGAAATTGACTGCTCGGCATTCCATTTCGCACCGCCCTCGCTGCCATCGGCACATTTTACTCACCTTCACACGCGACGCCGGCCGATGGATGCGACACGGTTTCGTTTGCCCGCTCGGAAAGGTTGCGTCATGTCGTCAGCATTCGGCCGGTGTGTGGTGGCGTGCGTGCTGGCCGCTGCGGTGGCGAACGGGCAGGTGCCAGCGCCCGTGGTGCCGCTCGCCCCGCCCTCGCTGCCGGCCGTCGATCCACCGAAGGACGACAAGCCGAAAGAGGCGAAGAAGGACGACAAGCCGAAAGAGGAGAAGCCCAAAGAGGAGAAGAAAGAGGAGAAGAAGGAGGAGAAGCCGAAGGACCCGCCGAAGGTGGAACTGCCGAAAGAGAAGAAGTGGTTCGAGAAGATCAGCCTCCGCGGGTACACGCAGTTTCGACTGTCGGAGACGCTGTTCGAGGACGACGGCGGGGCGGCCGCGACCCTGGTGGCCGACCGCTCGGCCGGGGCGAACCAGAACTTCCTCATCCGCCGGGCGCGGCTGATCCTGTACGGCGACATCTCCGACAACCTGTTCATCTACTTCCAGCCCGACTTCGCCGGCACGCCGACCGGGAGTGTGGACCAGACGCTCTTCCCGCAAGTCCGCGACTGGTACGGGGACGTGTACCTGACGACCGACAAGGTACACCGCCTGCGGGTCGGCCAGTCGAAGGTGCCGTTCGGGTTCGAGAACATGCAGAGCAGTCAGAACCGGCTGGCGCTCGACCGCACCGACGCCATCAACAGCGCCGTGTCGCGGAACGAGCGGGACCTGGGCGTGTTCTACTACTGGACGCCGGAGCACTACCAGCACCTGTTCAAGCGGCTGGTGGACGACGGCTTGAAGGGGAGCGGCAACTACGGCCTCTTCGGCCTCGGGGTGTACAACGGGCAGGGGGGCAGCTTCCTGGAGCAGAACGACAACCTGCACGCCGTCGCCCGCCTGACGTGCCCGTTCGAGTTCACCAACGGGCAGATCCTGGAAGTCGGCGCACAGGTGTACACGGGCAAGCACACGGTCCTGTCGTCGCCCATCCGCCCGCTCGGGGTGGGGCCGTCCGCCCGCCCGCTGAACACCCTCGAAACGAACGGGCGGCAGGGGCTGATCGACGAGCGGGCCGGGCTCACCGCCGTCTGGTACCCGCAGCCGTTCGGCCTCCAGGCCGAGTGGAACGTCGGCCGCGGGCCGGCCCTGAACGAGCAGCAGACGGCGGTGGTCGTCCGCGACCTGAGCGGCGGGTACGTGCAGGCCATGTACAAGATCGACACGTGCCGGCACGGCACCATCATCCCATACGTGCAGTGGACGCGGTTCACGGGCGGGTATCGGTCGGAGCGGAACGCCCCGTACGTGGACATCGACGAGTGGCACATCGGGTGCGAGTGGCAGATCCAGAAGGCGCTCGAGTTCACCGTCCAGTACACCCTCACCGACCGCACCAGCACCGCCGCCCTCGACGTGGCCGGCCAGCGGTCGTACCAGCAGTTCAACGGCGGCATCCCGCGGTTCCAGTTCCAGGTCAACTACTGACCGAAGTGGCGAGCCGGGGGCGTGAGCGACCGCGGAGCGGGAGCAGGCCGGACGGCGAACAAATGGAACCGGGAACGCAGTGACCGGGTGTGTGGTTCCACCCCGCTCACTGCGTTCGGGGTTCCATGTCGGGCCTCACGTCCCCTCCGGGGACTGTTCGACCGCGACCTACAAGCCGCTGCACCCTTGTGTCCCACTGCCGCCACAAGTCCGACGCGCGAGCGCGAGCCAAGCCACATCTGGGTCGGAGGTGATTGGTCCGCCACGCTCCGCGGAGAGGGCCAGAAAGCGCAGACAGTGTCTGCGCTTTCGGCGGAGCGAGTCGGCGGTGAGCAGCGGGGCAGAAATTGCAGCCCGTGTCTGCAATTTCTCGACGCGCAACCACCGCAGTTCACCCGGCGGCGGTCGGCGGCGGCTTCTTCCGCCGCAGCTTCACCCACCACGGGTGGGCGAACAGGATCAGCCCCGTCACCCACAGGGCCAGCAGCACCACCGCCGCCGGCAGGAACACGCCCAGCTTCACCCCGTCGCCGAACACCGACCCGTCGTGGAACGCCTCGATCAGGTCGCTCCGGCGGTACGCCACATGAAGGATCTTGCCGGTGGTGAAGTCCACCTGCACCTCGTGGCCGTTCTTGCACGTCACCTTGTAGATGCCGTCCTTCGGCCGCACGTCCACGCGGTCCACGTCGCCCCACCCGGACACCTCGGCCTCGGGCACCGTCTTGAGCGTGTCGAGCAGTTGGTCCATGCCCACCTGCGGCGCCTTCCCGCTCCCCTTCTTCGTTTCGGGTTGCACCCACGTCACCTGCTTCTTCACCTGGAGCATCAGCCCGGACACGACCACCACCAGCAAAGGCAAGGCGATCAGCACCGCCCCCCAGCGGTGCAGCTTGCGGTTGAGCAGCGGCAGTTTCACGCGGGCTCCTCGTCGTCGTCGTCGGGTTCGAGGCCGCAGCCGGCTCGGCCGGCGGCGACCCACTCATCGAGTGTGATATCGACCGGCGGGGGGTTACGGCTTCGCGGGCGGATTCGGGCGGTTGACGCGGACCAGTTGCCCGGCCATCGACGGG
>JANNVG010000009.1:0-10186 GCA_031414395.1 Fimbriiglobus sp. | reverse complement strand
CCTCCACCCACACGCGGGGTTTGTTCGTGGGGGGGTGTTGTGTGTCGGCCCCGTGGCCCGCGCGTCCCCCCCCCCCGGCCTTCACCACCCCGCTTTTTCAGCGCGGGGCCTTCCCCACCGCGACAAATCGTGTCGGGCGGGTCGAGCGGGCACCGCAATCACTCTTGTAGTCGCCTGGACGCCTTCGCCCGTCGTGCGATTCCGATGTCGGGTCGTCGCGGCGGGGTGGCTAAGCGGGTGTACGAGTTCCGCGAGTCACGTCTGCGGGCCTGGCAAGACCGCCACCGGGTGTCAGCGGGACGGCATCTCCGGCATCTTGGCGTCGGACAGCGCTCGCGCCGCCAACTGACCAGCGAGACTCTCATCCCAGCCGGCCTTCAGTGCCTCGTCTCGGATCAGCTTGCGGTACTTCTCCAACTCCTCGGTACAGGCGTCGAACGCCTTCTGCCCGACATCCGCCTTGGTGACCGATTTGCTGATCGGACTGAACATGTTGCCGTGCCGGTCGGTGATCCGCCGCAGGGCGTTGAGCTCCTCCTTCAGCCCCTTCGACTCATCCCCCAGGGCCGCCCGTTGCGCGACGACCGCCACCTCCTGCCGCGATTTGCCGAGGGAACTGCACGCAGCGGTGAACGCCTTCATGCACTCCGCGTCGATGGTCTGCGGCTTGCGCAGGAGCCGGTACCTGGAGGAGTTGCCGTTCCTGGCGATGTCCCACATCACTTTGCGGGTGTCGAGTGCGACGGCGGTGGCCTCCACCTCCGCCCACAGGTACAGGAGGGCCACGTTCTGGGCGTGGCGGACGGCCGCCTGCCGGCCGGCCGCGTCCCACCCGTCCGGTTTGCCCAGCCCGTCGATCATCCGCTTCAGGTCGCTGCCGGGGACGGCGTAGAACCGGCCGGTCGGGGTGTCGCCTTCCATTTCGGCCCGTGTCAGCACGCCCACCGCCCGCCCGTTCGGGTCCAGCACGGGCCCGCCCGAGTTCCCCGGCCCGGCCTTGATCTTGTCCCCCGGCACCCGCGCCCGCACCTCGGCCCCCTCGGCGTCCAGGCGGCGTGCGACGGCCGCCGCCTCCACCGCCTCCCGGACCGCCAGTTCGTAGAACGGCAGGCCGTCCTTCGCCATCAGCTCTTTCGACAGGGTGGCGTCGGTGAGGGAGTTGATGACCGCCCACCCGTTCCCCCACTGGCCCGGGTTGCCGAGCACGCCGAGGGCCGTCTTGTCCCCGGCCTTCAGGTCCGTCTGCACCTCCAGCGGGTCGCGGGAGAACTTGTCGTCCTTCACCCGCAGCAGGGCCAGGTCGCGGGCGCCGTCGATGGCCAGCAGTTGCACCGGGTAGGCCTTCACCTTCCCGTTGTCCTCGACGAACTTCGCCTCCAGCTCGTTCACCGGGCTGGTGCCGATCACGTGGGCGTTGGTGGCCAGCACGTTCGGCAGCACCAGGAACCCCGTGCCGTGCCCGCCCTTGTTCGACACGATCGCGGTCGCCCGCTTCACCTTCTCTTTGGTGGCGTCGGACATCGCCAGCGGGTCTTTGGCGGCAGCGGACAGGGCGACCAGGGCGAGGGCCAGGGTGACGGCGACGGGACGGGGCAGGAACATTGCACCTCTCCGGTGGGGATGCGAGTGGCGGTGTGTGCCACCCGCTGGAGAGGTGTCGTGGCGAACGGCCGCGGGCGGACACGAATTTACCGTTTTCCGAAATCGGCGAGCTGTTCCAGGCACCTGTTCACGTCGGCCACGCACACCGTCCCGTCTCGCCGGCCCCACGTCACGTATTTGCCGTCGCCGCTGATGCGGTGGCCGACGGGCGGGCGGCCGAGGTCGAACGTGACCAGTGGCCGCTCGTCGCCGACGCGGTAGAGGGCCACCCCGTTGTCCCACGGGCGGTCCGGCGTGAGGGGCAGGCTGAGCAGGCCGAGCTTGCCGGCGTCGTCCACGTGATTCAATTGGAAGGGGTGCGTGGCGATCCGCTTCTGATCGGCGAGCCGGACGACGTGCGTCCGCTCCTCGCCACCGGGCAGCCGCTCCCCGACGAACGCCACCCGCCCGCTGTCGGTCAGGCGGAAGTCGGCCCCCTTCGGCAACCACTCGCAATCGACCGGCACCCGCTTCCCTGTCCGCGCGTCGAACAGGTGCGCGCGGGATGGCTCGTAGCCCTTCTCGATCACCACCATGCGGCCGTCCGCGGCGAGCGTGATGAGTTCGGGTTTCTTCAACTCCTCCCCGCTCAGGTCGTACACCGCCGTCACCTTGCCGTCGGGGAGCAACTCGCGGGCGCGGACGACCCGCGGCCCGTCCGCCTGCTCGCCGGGGTCGCTCCGCACCAGCAGCGGCGGCTCGCCGGCTCGCAGCAGGAAGTGGTCGTCCAACCCGCGGGGCAAGTCCCACGAGTCGGCCCGTTCGCCCGTCGTCAGGCTCCACCGGGTGGCGTGCGATCCGCTGGCGAACAGGAGCGTGTCCCCGTCGAAGGCGACGGCGGCGTTGTCCGGCGTCCACCCGACGGGCGTGTCCCACACGAATATCACTTTCCCACTCTCCCGCTCCCACACCCCGAGTTGCCAGTTGTGGGCGAGGGCCGCCACGTGCTTGCCGTCGGCCGACAGCCACACCTGCTCGACCACGCCGGACAGCCCGCGGTACGTGCGCACCCCGCGGGCGGTGTCCAGCCGGAACACATCCAGCCCGCCACGGTCGTCGAAAGCGGCGGCGCTGCCGAACGCCAGCTTGTCGCCGACGGGGGAGACCGCCACCCCGTCCGTCCAGTTCCGCAGGTAGGCGTGCTTCGGGTCGGTGACGCGGAGGAGCGGTTGCGCGGAGGCGACATCCCAGACGCGCGGCTCGTGCCGCCCGCACGACACCAGGGTGGCCCCGTCCGGCGAGAACGCCACCCCGTGGACGTCGGTGTAGCTGCCGCGGAACGAGTTGATGCGGGTGCGGGTCCGCAAGTTCCACACGGCCAGTTCGCCCCCCTGTCGGCCGACGGCCAGTTGCCAGCCGGCGACCCCGGTCAACTCCTCTTTCGTCACTGCAGTCGGCCGGTGAAAGTTCAGCCCGAACGCGAGGGCCGTGACCGGCAGCCGGCCCTCGTTCAGGTCGAACAGCGGTTTGCCGTCGGCCGCCGTGCGGACGCTCACGCCCCCGGTTTCGAGGCCGGTCGCCAACAGCTTCCCGTCGGACGAGAACGCGAGCGCGGACGGGTCGCCCGGCCAGTCGCCCACTGCCTTCGACGTGCCGGCCTTGCGATCAACGGCCCACAGGAGCGTCCGCGGGGGTGCCTTCTTCCCATCGCGGACGGGAGTGAAGACGGCGGCGGCGCACCGGGCGTCAGCGGACAGGGTGAGTTGACCGACTTCGCCCGCGCCTGGCAGCGGCAGTTCGAGCACCTTCGTGTGCGTGCCGACGTGCCACAGCACCGGCCCCGATTCACCCTTGACGGGCGGGAGGAGGGTGAGCGGGGAGTCGGCGTCCGGGTAGGCCACCCCGCCGGCGCCGGCGCGGGTGGTGGGCACCGGCTTGTTCGCGTTGTGGCCGTCCCACACGGCCGCGAAGGACGGCTCCTGTTTCGGCTGCCACCAGCCGCCGGTCACCACCTTGCTCCCGTCCGGGCTGAAGGCGACGGCCGCGAACCCGCCCAGCCGGTCGCCCCCCTTGTCCGCGTCCCACCGGCACACCGCACTGGCGTCCAGGTCGCCGAACGTGTCCACCGCCGGATCCCGCAGGTCGGCCCCCGGACGGGCGGCGATCAGGGCGGCCAGCTTCCCCTGCACCTCCTTCACCCAGCCGGTGCGGTGCGGGCGGGCGGCGTGCTCCCGCTGCACTTCCAACACCGCCTGCGCGAACTCCGCCTTCTCCCGCTCGGCCCGCTCGGCGTTCGCCTTCCCCCGCGCCTCGGCGGCGTCGGCCCGCGCCCCGAGCACCTGCCCCGCCGACACGCCGACGACCGCCGCCAGCACCGCCGCGACCACCGCCCCGACGGCCGCGGCCGGCCACGGGTTCCGCTTCACCCACATCCACAGGCGGGTGAGCGGGCCGAGCGGTCGGGCGACGGTCGGCATCCCCTTTTGCCACCGCCGGACGTCCGCCGCGAATTCGGCCGCCGACGGGTAGCGGTGGCACGGCTGCTGGTGCGTTGCCTTCCGAACGATCGCGGCCAGGTCCATCGGCACGGACGGCACCAGGGCTTGCGGGTCGAGCGGGCCGGCCGCCTTCACCTGTCGTTCCACCGCCGCCCACTCGCCCCGCGGGAACGCCGCCCGCAGGGTGAGCAATTCGTACAGCACCAGCCCGAGGCTGTACACGTCCGACCGCTCGTCCGTGCGGCCCTGGAACTGCTCCGGCGGCATGTACTGCGGGGTGCCGCCCAGGGTGGTCGGCCAGTCGAGCGTGTCCGCCCGTTGCGAGGCGGGGGAGGGCGGCGGCACGTCCCCGTCGCTCGTGCGGCGGACGACTCCGGCCAGCCCGAAGTCGATGACCCACAGTTTCCCGTGCCGGTCCACCAGTAAGTTAGACGGTTTAACGTCCCTATGAATAATGCCGCAGGCGTGGGCGTGCTGGAGGGCGTCGGTCGCCTGCACGATCAGGTCGGCCACTTCGTCGCAATACACCCGAGACAGGGAGACCGGTGCGGCCGGCAAGGGAGCGACCACGCCGGCATCGACCGCGGACGGCGACGGCTGACTCGCCGCCGTGCCGAGGGTGGTCGGCACACTCCCCACCGCCGCCCGCAGGGTGGACACGCTCGGGGTGTCGCCGCCGACGATCGACGCCCGCCGCAGCGCGGCGATCACTTCGTCCAGCGGCACGCCGTCCACCAGGTGCATGACGCAGTATTGAAGCCCGCCGTCCTCGCCGGTGAAGTGGACGGGCACGATGTTCGAGTGGTGCAGGCGGGCGAGCACCTGATTCTCTTGGGTGAACTTCGCCCGCGCCACCGGGTTGACGAACCCGCGGCGGATCACCTTCAGGGCGACCGGGCGGGCGAGCGCCGTCTGCCGGGCGAGATACACCTCGCCCATCCCGCCGCGGCGGAGCAACCGAACGATCTCGAACGAGCCGAGCGTGTCCCCCGGCTCGAACCGGCGGCCGGGGGCGGGGGCGGGGGCCGGCCGTCGGGCCAACTGGCGGTGCAGCTCGGCCGTGCCGTAAATCACATCCCGGTGGTGCGGGTGCGCGCGAACCAGGCGGTCGAGCACGCCGGCCCACTCGCCCGCCGGGGTCGCTTCCAACTCCTGGACGACGCGGTCGGTCAGTTCCTCACTCAGGCTGAGCGTCACATCCGGACTGGTCATGAGTGAGTCTCCCCTGGGGGCACGTCAAGTTTCTTGCGGAGCTTGTTGATCAGTGTGCTGAACTGCCGCCGGACGGTGCGGTCGGACACGCCGAGGGCCACCGCCAACTCGTCCTGCGACAACTGCTCGTCGAACTTCAGTTCCAGCAGGGTGCGGTCGTCGACCGGCAACTGACTCAAGGCCAGTACCACCCGGCCGGCCAGCTCCGCCTCTGCGGCCTCCTCGTCCGGCCGGGCGGCGTCGGGGTCGGACGGGTCGTACCCGCCGTCGGTGTCGCCCGGCAGCGGGACGAACCGCTTCCCCATCACGCTCGACCGATCCCGGCTGGCGTACCCGGTGGCGTTCATCAGCCAGCCCATCGGGTTCGTCACCGGCTTGCGGTCGACCTTCTGCCACCACTGGAACGCCCGCAACCAGGCCTTGCTCACCACCGCGTCCGGCGACGACAGGTGGGGGTAACTCGCCCGCACCCGGAGGCCGAGCTCGGTCATGTGCGGGTCGAACAGGTGGTGGAACAGCCACGTGCGGACGGACTCCCGCACCCACTTGAGATCGCCCCCGCCGGCCGCCCACTCGGGCAGACTCTGGACGTGAGCCGCCCCGAGCGCGTGCAAAGTGTCCACGCTCTCGCCGCCCGACCCCCACCGCTGGATGTCGGGCCGCAAGTCGGGGAACGGACGCCGGGCGGGGCCGGCACACACGGGCGGCACCAGGGCCAGGGGCGGGTCGACCATGCGAATCCCAACGGGCGGGCGGACTCGGGGGTGGCCAATCAGTGTCACCACGAACCGGCGGAGGCGGACAACGATTCCCGGAATATTTCCTGTCCGCTTTTCCCTCCGACGCCTGACACCTTCACACGAAGCGGCCGACCGCCGAACCGGAGGAGAGGTGAAACCGATGGAGAGCTTGCTGTACGTAGCCACTTGGCTGGTCGCGGGTGGCATGATCGGGCTGATCGCTTCCGTCAGCACTGGCAGGAACCCGTGGGTCGGGTTGCTCGGTGGTCTCGTGTTGGGGCCTGTGAGCGTCATCCTGTTCGTCATCGACCGGCCGAAATCGACGCCGAAGTAGCGAAATCACCCGTTCCAATCCCGGAGGACACCCCGTGTCGATCCGCACGACTGACACTGAACCGAAGACGACGGTCGCGCCGATGGCCTACGCCGCCGTCTTTGCGGCCGCCCCGATGACGATGATGCCGTTCCTATTCCCCCTGCCGCTGCTGTTCGGCCTGTTGGCCCTCCGGGACATCGCCCGCCACCCGCACTACACGGGCAAAGGGCGGGCGGTCTTCGGCATCGTGTGGGGTGTCCTCGGACTGATCCTGACCGCCTTCCTCGCCGTCGTCATGCTCGCCGCACGAACGCCGGCCTAACCCGGAGGACTTCGCATGTACACCGCGTTCGCACAAACCGCCCCGGCATGGCCCCTCGAAAGGGCCGTGATCCTGGGCGTGGCTTTCGGGGTCGTCGGCTTGTTCTCGCTCGTCGGGCTGTTCGCCCCCGGCCGGGTGCTGGCGTCCATGTCCGGACTCATCGGGTCGAGCAACCCGCTGGTCGCCCGCATCGCCTGCGGTTTCGGCGTGCTGATCGGCGGTTTCACCGTCGTGGCCGCGGTCATGAGCCAACTCGAATCCCGCTAACAACCTCAACCCATCCCGGAGTGTCTGCCATGCCCCGCTCGCCCCGCCCCGCGTTCACGCTCATCGAGCTGCTGGTGGTGATCGCCATCATCGCCGTGCTCATCGGCCTGCTCCTGCCCGCCGTGCAGAAGGTGCGCGCCGCCGCCGCCCGGCTCCAGTGCCAGAACAACCTGAAGCAGATCGGCCTCGCCCTGCACAGCTACCACGACGCGAACGAACACTTCCCGCAGAACACCTGGCGGGTGACCGTGTACCCGCAGTCGATCCGGTCCAACTGGGCGTGGCACATCATGCCGTACATCGAGCAGGACAACTTGTACCGCTCGATCAACATGAACATTGCCCTCGGCGGGAACAGCTGGCAGGCGGTGAACGGGGCGGCGTTCCGCACCGTCGTCAAGACTTACCAGTGCCCGTCGGACGTCGGCGGGGTGGTCACGGGCGTTCACTACCGTGGCGACGCGATCGCGAACTACGCCGGTTGTTGGAGCCCCGATGGGACGATCGTCGAGCGCAGTGTCACCCCTCCGGCTACCCACGGCGACCTGTTCGGCACGAATGCCGCCCGGAACCCGGCCACTCGCATCGCACTGTTCAACATCAACGTGAAGCGCTCCATCGCGAACGTGACGGACGGGATGTCGAATACTGTGGTCGTGTCCGAGGTAGTCGGCGGGGACTTCCGCGGGATCTGGTCGCACGAACACGGGGTGGCGTACACGCACCACTACACACCGAACTCGGCGACCCCGGATGCGTCTTGGTCTCTCGACGGCTGCCTGAACCGCCGGAACGCGCCGTGCGATGGCCGAGCCCTAGGGAACGGATTGCTCGAAATCTCCGCCCGGAGCAACCACACCGGCGGGGTGAACACCCTGCTCGGCGACGGCAGCGTGCGGTTCGTGCCGAACACCGTTTCCCTTCAGGTGTGGCAGAGTGTCGCCAGCATCAACGCCGGCGAAGTGCTGGCCGACTGGTGAGCCGCCCCCTCTCTCCCACTTCCTCGCTCGATCACCCCGCACGCCTCGGAGGTTCCGCCCGTGACCGCGACCCCGTCCCACCAGTTCACCACCCTCTGCCTGGGGTGTCGGGCCACACTGCGAATCAAGACCCGCCAGGCGGACAAGCGAGTGCCCTGTCCGAAGTGCGGCACCGTGCAGACGGTGCGGGCCACGCTCGCCAGCCCGCCCCCCCGCCCGCTCCCACTGCCCCCGCCACCCCCGCCGGCCACCGCGGAGCCGCCCGCCCACTCGCTGACGCCCGAGACGGTACGGGGCATCCTCGCCCAGGTCGCGGGCCGGACGAACGCCGACGGCATCCTGAAGCTGTTGCACAAAGGCGTCAACGAGAAGAAGGCGCGGAAGGCCGTCGAGAGCTACGGCTGCGAACTGGAGGACGGCGAGGAGCCGCTGCTGCTGGTCGACGACTCGTTCCTACGGAACGGGTCGGCCGGGCTGCTGCTCACCAGCCGCCGGCTGTTCTCCAGCCGGTGCCCGGCCTACGTCCGGTTGGCGGAGGTGACGTCCGCCGACTCCGAGCGCCCGTCCCGAGTGCTGCCGCTGGCCCTGTTCCTGATGTCGGGCGCACTCCTCTACCTGCTCGGGATGCTCGTCCACCGGCTGTCGGGCGGGAGGCCGTCGGCCCCGCGACTGCGGGTGAACGGGCGGGTGGTGTTCGAGGGCAAACTGAACGACCACTTCTGGGTGCAGGCGCTGTACGAACTGGGGGCGGCGGCCGGGCACGCGGGCGGTGGGGCGATGCTCGCCCGACAACTGGCCGACCCGCGACAACTGCTCCGGCACACCGCGGCCGCCGTCGCCGCCGGCCTGACCGACGACGAGATCGACCGCACGCTCGCCACGCACACCGCCCGCCCGGACGAGGCGCGTGACCTCCGCCGCAAGGTGCGGCGGATTGCCGCCCGCCGGCCAGTCGGCCAGCCCCTCCTGCTCATGCTGTGCGGCACGCTGGCCGGGATGCTCGGCCTGTTCGTCACCCTGGCCAGCCAATCGTCCTCGCTCTGGGTCATCTGGTTCGGGCCGATGATCGGCGGGCCGATGATGGCGCTGACCGGACTGTACCGGCTGGCCGTCGGCACACCGATGTCGTTCGACACGCTGTTCCGCAAGGCCGGCGGGCGGGGCGAATAGCCACCCGCCGCGACGGGTGCCCCGGATTTCAGAAGCGACCCACTCCGCACCGCCGCGCGGGTGGCCGACTCGCGCCGAGAGTCGGAGTGGGGGTCGGCCGAAGTGACGAACGTGCGGTTGGTGACAGCCGGCACTTGCTCCACGCGGGATCACCGGCCGCGCTCACCCGCATCGACCGGGTGTGCTTGCCGCCGGACTCGCCCCACCGGAACCTGATCGAGCGGGGGTGGAAGTGCGTCAAGAAGACGGCGTTGGCCAACCGCCCGATCGCGGACGACCCGGCGTTCAAGGCGGTCATCGGCGACACCCTCGACCGCCTGGGCACCACCTGCCTCGACGCCATGACCTCCCACCACTTCGAGACCCTCCACCCGGCCTCAACCCCTTCCGCGTGAGGTATCGCACCTGCGGTTACTCCACCATGAACTCGCCCATGCCGCAGTACCCGTTTTCCGACTTGGTCATGGTGAACCGCACGGCCCGCACGGTGTGGAACTTGTCCAGGATCAGGTCGAAGTCGGACTTCTCGCCGGCCGCCTTCATCTCGTGCGTGGCGATCACCTTGTCGTTCTTGTCGAGCAGCTCGATGGTGCCCTCGCTCACCGTGTAGCCGGTCAGGTACGTCGGGTCGCGCTGGCCCATCAGCGTCACCCGCTTGATGCTCACGTCCTCCGGGAACACGACCGTGACGGCCGGTTTCGTCTCGGCGAGGGTGCTGTCCGGGCTGTTCGAGTACCACGAGGTCTTCTCGTCGCCGTCGGTCAGGTTGGTCGTCGGCCACCCCTCCCACACGCTGCTGGCCTTCAGCTCCAGCTTGTCTTTGTGCTTGGTGACGAGCGCGTTCGTGTTCTTCTCGCCCACCTCCGGCTTGGCCGCCTTCTTCGGGACCGGCGCCGACACGCCGACCGCCGCCAGCACCGCCACCGCCACCAGCCCGCACGCCGTTCGCCGCATGACACGCCCTCCACGGAATCTGAGTCGAGTGTACCCGCCCGCCGACCACGGGGGAAGTTGGGCCGGCGGGTGGTTACAATGGCGAGACCTCACAGACGAGCCGCGACCCCCACGGGGCGGGGTTGTGTTGACCCGCACCCGGGGGG
>JANNVG010000008.1:0-1586 GCA_031414395.1 Fimbriiglobus sp. | reverse complement strand
CCTCGTCGGTCAGCGTCACCGTCACCGCCTGCGGCGCGAACGCCTCGGTCAGTTCACCGTCGTAGGTGACGATCGACTTCACGCGGCTGCGCTTGCCCGACGGCAGCACCATCACCTCGTCGCCGACGCGGACGATGCCCGACGCCACCGTGCCGGCGAACCCGCGGAAGTCCAGGTTCGGGCGGAGGACGTACTGCACCGGGAACCGCAGGTCGGTCAGGTTGCGGTCGGACGCGATGTGAACCGTTTCCAGGTGTTCGAGCAAAGTTGATCCGTGATACCACGGCATCGCGTCGCTCTTCGTCGCCACGTTGTCGCCCTTCAGCGCCGACATGGGGATGAAGGTGATGTCGGGCAGGTTGAGCTTCGCCACGAACCCGGTGTAGTCGGCCTTGATGCGGTCGTACACCTCCTGCGAGTAGCCGACGAGGTCCATCTTGTTGATCGCAACGACGACGTGCCGGATGCCGAGCAGCGAGACGATGAACGAGTGCCGGCGGGTCTGGGTTTGCACCCCGTGTCGCGCATCAATCAAGATGATGGCCAGTTGGCAGGTGCTCGCACCCGTCGCCATGTTTCGTGTGTACTGCTCGTGGCCGGGCGTGTCGGCGATGATGAACTTGCGGCGATCGGTCGAGAAGTACCGATAGGCGACATCAATGGTGATGCCCTGCTCCCGCTCGGCCTTCAACCCGTCCGTCAGCAACGCCAGGTCGATCTCGCCGGCCCCGGTGGTGCCGACCTTCTCGCTGTCGCGTTTCACGGCGGCGAGCTGGTCCTCGTAGATCATCTTCGTGTCGTGCAGCAGCCGACCGATGAGCGTACTCTTGCCGTCGTCCACGCTGCCGCACGTGAGGAACCGCAGCAGCTCCTTCCGCTGGTGCCGGGCCAGGTAGGCGTGGATGTCTTCGTGCGTCAGGTCGGCGGTGTGCATGAACTCGTCGTCCCAATTCCCAGGTTTCCCAGGGTTCACACCCTGGGCTATTGGCTGTCGCCCCTTCGGGGCTTCAGGGCTGGTCAGTCCCAGACGTATTTCTCGTCCCACGTCAGGCCGTGTGCGGTCAGCAGTTTCCGGTACTCGTCCTGATACGAACAGCCGGCGTGGTGTTCGGCTTGGCGGGCGATGTACGCCCGCACCACTTCGATTCGGTCGTACTCGATGGCGAACCCGCCGTACCCGTTCTGCCAGGCGAAGGGGTGCTCGGCGAACGTGTCGTGAACCCACTTCGATGTGTTCGCCTTCACCAGTCGCATCAGGTCGGCCATGGCGATCGTCCGCCCCACCGAGATGAGCAAATGCATGTGGTCCGGCATTCCCCCGGCCGCCAGCAGTCGACACTTCTCGGCAGACACGATCCCCCCGACGTACTCGTACATCCGCGCCGCCCACTCGTCGCGGATCCACGGCTCACGCCCCTTCGTGCTGAACACGAAATGCACCGGCAGGCAGACGAGCGACTGCGGCATGGGGAGGAACTCCGTGAGACCCAGAAGTCCCAGGGCTGACGCCCTGGGCTATTGGCTGTCGCCCCTTCGGGGCTTCCAGCAGACTCGGTTCAAGCCCCGAAGGGGCGACAGCCAATAGC
>JANNVG010000007.1:0-3144 GCA_031414395.1 Fimbriiglobus sp. | reverse complement strand
TCAACAGATCACACCGGCGGACTCACGTCGCGCCGCTCGCCATTACGGCCCTTCCGCCCGGTACTCGTGCACCGCCACCGGCGCGTCGCGCACCCGCACCAGCCCGTACTATCCGAACCGCCACTCGCGCACCCACGCCTCGCCGTCGTCGCACACGGCCACGCGGCACCTCCAGGGTGGCCGGCTCTCTCCGAGAGCCGGTCGGAGTCGCTCTCGGAGAGCGACTCACCCTACGTGTACCGCGTGCTCACGTACTGCGGGTCGAAAATGACCGGCAGGTGGCGGTCGATTTGCAGCAGGCCGGCGGGGGTGGTGTCCACGCGGTCGCCGGACACCGTCAGCCAGCCGTCGGCTTGCAGCTTGCCGAAGGCGCCGGCGAACTCCGTCGCAATCTGCACGCCGAACTTGGTGCGGAAGTACCCGGCGTCGAGCGACCCGGTCTTCAGTTGCAGCACGATCTCGCGGATGAGGCGGTCGCGTTCGGTCGTCGGGAACGCGCGGCCGAGCGGGATTTCACCCGCGTCCAGTTTGCCGATGTACGCCTCCCAGGTGTCCACGTTCTGAATGTGAACGCCGTTCACGTGCCCGAAGCTGGCCACCCCGGTGCCGAACATGTCCGCCCCGGTCCACAGCGCCTCGCGGTACACGAACCGCGTCTTCGTCCGGTCCTTCATCACGGTGGTGGCGCTCGTCACCTCGTACCCCGCCTTCACGAACTCGTCGAAGGCGTACTGCGTCCACGCCCGCTTGGTCGGCCAGTCGGCGATGCTGCCGGGCGGCGGCTCGTCGGCGTCGTGCATGGCCAGGCTCTTCGAGAACCGCGTGTTGTACGGCAGCTCCATCTGGTAAATGGTCACGCACTCGGGGGACAGCTTGATCGTCTTGACGATGCACTCCCGCCAGTTGTCCCAGTCCTCGCCCACCATGCCGGCGATCAGGTCCACGTTGATCTGGTCGAACCCCACTTCGCGTGCCCACCCGTAGGCCCGGTACACCTCGTCTTCCAAGTGCGCGCGGCCGTTGTACTGCAAGATTTCCGGCTTGAAGTTCTCCACGCCCAGCGACAGCCGCGTGACACCGAGCTCCTTCAACACCTCCAGCTTGTGCTTCTGCAAGGTGCCCGGCTCGCACTCGAACGCCACCTCACGGGCGGCGTCCCACGGCATGATCCCCTTCAGCCGGGTGATCAGCGCCCGCAGTTGGTCGGCGCTCAGGTAGCTCGGCGTGCCCCCGCCGAAGTACACGTAGTCGAGCGGGCGCCCGCCCACGCACGGCGTCGCCGCCAGCAGTTCCACTTCCTTCAACAGCGCGTCGGTGTAGGTGGCCACGTCCTTCGCGTTCTTGTCGGTGTACACGCGGAAGTAGCAGAACTTGCACCGCTTGCGGCAGAACGGGATGTGCAGGTACAAACCCAGCGGCGTGCCGGGCGCGGGCGGGCGGTTCAGGGCGGCGACGGCGTCGGGCAGCAGGTCCGCCTTCCAGAAGGAGAACGGCGGGTAGTTGGCGATGAAGTAGTTGCCCAGTCCGGTCTTCTCTTGGTCAACTCCAATCATGGCAACACCTCGCGGAAAGACGGCAATCGGGCTTGGCACACGTGCGGCACGGCATGGCCCGGCACCACCCACCCGAGCAGCGACTTTTTTACACCGAAAACGGCAGGGTGACAGATGGCTCGTCGTCGAACCCGTGATGGCGGGCGGGGCGGGTGCAGTGATTCGCCCCGCGAAAAGGGCGTCGGGTTCCGCTCGGCCCGACGAGTCGGCGGGCGAGAAGGCGTGGCACACCCGGATGGCGTTGGCTGGCAAAGGTACCGCCGCGGACGACAACCCTTTCACGATCATCGCAGGCGAGCGGGTCGAGTGGGGCCGGTGGCAGAAGCAGGAGAAGACCTCGCGGGTTTGAAAACTGCCCGTTGAGGAATTCCACACTCCCCACGTTCCCCGCAAGTGTGCCAGAGAACTTTGGCGCACCTCCCCGAAATCCGCGCAAGACCCCACCCGCCGCACGTCCCCCTCTCGGAACGCAAGCCCAACACTCACACGAATCCACCGACGGGCCGACGACGACGCCGACCCGCCGCACGGACGCGATTCGGAGGTGCGACATGGTTCGTCGCAACACACTTTCTGCGGCCCCCAGCTTCCACCTCGCCGACCTGTTCACCCGCCTGCGGGTCGAACGGCTCGAAGCCCGCGACACGCCCAGTGCGGTCGCCGGCGAGGACGTGAACTCGCTCCCACACCTGCCCGGCATGGGCGGTCAGTATCCGATTGGCGTGCAGCCGCCGGCGGTGGCCAGCCAGCCGCTGCTGCAACAGGTCCGCGGGCGGTACGCCGTCGGCACGAACGGCGGCGGCACGGCCCAGGTGAACGTGTACGACGCCCGCACCGGCGCCATGCTCGGCATCGTCAACCCGTTCGGCCGCAACTACACCGGGGCGGTGAGCGTAGCCACCGGCGACGTGACCGGCGACGGCATCGCCGACATCGTGGTCGGTGCCGGTCAGGGCATCCGGCCGACGGTGAAGGTGTTCGACGGGGCGACCCTGCGGGAAGTGGCCTCGTTCAACGCCTACTCCGCCACCTTCAAGGGCGGGCTGACCGTGGCCGTGGGCGACGTGACCGGCGACGGGCGGGCGGACATCGTCACCGGTGCCGGCCTGGGCAGCCTGTCGCAGGTGAAAGCGTTCGACGGCAAGCAGGTGATGGCGAAGACCGGGCCGGTGGCGGTGCGGAACTTCATCGCCTTCAACGACGGCTTCCGCGGCGGGGTGAACGTGGCCGTGGGCGACGTGAACGGCGACGGCAAGGCCGACATCGCCGTGGGCCGGCAGCGGGGCAGCGGGGGCGTGACGGTGTTCAACGGGGCGACGGGCGGGGTGATGTTCACGCTGCCCAGCACGGCGAACACCAGTGGGGCGACGGTGGCGATGGGCGACATCGATGGCGACGGCAAGGCGGAGGTCGTGACCGGCACGGCGGCGCTGAACAAGTCCACGGTGCGGGTGTACGGCGGCACCGGGCTGAAGCTGAAAGAGTGGACGGCGTTCACGGGGAACGGCGGGGTGAACGTGGCCGTGCGGGACACCGACGGCGACGGCAAGGCGGAGGTCATCGCCGGCAGCGGGCTGAACACGCCCGTCGG
>JANNVG010000006.1:0-4475 GCA_031414395.1 Fimbriiglobus sp. | reverse complement strand
CGAGTTTGGCCGGTTGCCGGTGCTTTTGAACGGCCGCGTTCAACCGCTCGCCCACCTCGTCGAACCGCTTGCCGCTCATCACCAGCACCACCTCCACGCGGTCGCGGTCCACGTCCGGGGCGAGCTGGCCGTCGGGTTCGTAGGTGAGGCCGTTCAGCACGCTCAGTTCAAACCCGGTGTCGCCGACCTCCGGCAACTCCTTCAACTCCTCCAGCAGCACGGCCAGCTTGCCCACCTCGAACCGCCCCTGCGCCTCGCGGTTGTTCAGCACCACGTTCAGCGCACGCTCCTCCGCGTCGGTCAGGTTCACCACCGACACCGGCACTTCGGTGATGCCGAGTTCCTTCAAGATGCTCAGCCGCAGGTGCCCGCCGACCACCCGCCCGCTCCGCTCGTTCCACACCAGCGGCTCCACCAGCCCGAAGCGTTGCAGGCTGCGTTTCAGTTTGCGGTACGCCTTGTCGGTCGGCTTCAGCGGCACCCGCGGGTTGTACTCGGCCGGGGTCAGTTGATCGAGCGGCAGCGTCCGAACGTCGAGCGCGTTCATGGCGATTCTCCGGAGCGGGGGCCGGAGGTGTACTGTCCGTGGCGGGTGACGGCGGGTCGATGTGGGTTGGTCTGGTCGAGCGGGGCGGAAGTGGTCGAGTGATCCTCACCAGGGCGGCTCAGAGATCGGGTGTGCGTAGGGTAGGTTCAACGGACATGCCAGCAGTGTAGTCGGCGGTTCGCCACCCCGCGAGCGGAAGTCGGGCGTGACCCGCCCGCGGCCGGGCGTGTACACTGGATCGAAGGCCGAGGAGCGAGCGATGACGATCACACTGCCGGACGACGTGCGGGCGCAGGCCGAGCGGCAGGCGAAGGCGGCCGGGTTCGCCAGCGTGGGCGAGTACGTGGCCGACCTGGTCCGCGAGGACGTGCAGGCGGGGCCGCCGCCGGACCAGTACGCCGGCCGCACCCGCGAGGAACTGGAGCGACTGCTGAACGAGGGGATGGCCGGCGTCCCGGTCCCCGGTGACGAACAGTTCTGGGAGGAGCGCCGCCGGAAGATGATCGAGTACGCCGCCAAACGAGGCGTCACCTCATGAGCGTCGAGTACTCGCCGCAAGCCGTGATAGACGTCGACACCGCCACCGAAGACATCATCGACCGGCTCGGGCTGGGCGTGGCGGCGGCATTCCAACAGCGGTTGGCGCGGACGACCGCCGATCTGGAGGCGCTGCCGTACTCCGGGGCACCCGTCGATCCGCCGTTCCCCAACTTCCCCGGAATGCGTTACCGGCCGGTCACTCGCTTCGAGAGCCGGGTGGTGTACTACGACCCGACGCCGACCGGCATTCTCGTCGTGCGGGTACTGCACGCCCACCAGGACACCGGCCGCGCGTTCGATTGACCGTTGCCGATTCCCGGAGAGACTCACCCGATGCGACCGACCAAAACCCGCGGGGCGATGGAAGAGGAGATCACCCAGGCGGTCATCCGGTTCGAGAAGGAGTACATGGGCCGCGGGCCGCTGGAGGCGCGGACGTATCTGGTGGACGATCTGGTGGTGGTGCGGCTGAAGAACGTGCTCACCCCGGCCGAGCACAAGCTGTCCGCCGGACCCGACCCGGCTCGCGGGCGGGACCTGATCAAGCAGGTCCGCCAGCAGCTCATCGAGAGCGGTGCGCCCCTCCTGCTCGCCGTGGTGCGTGACGTGGTCGGCGTGGACGTGCGGAGCCTGCACACCGACATCAGCACCCGCACCGGCGAGCGGGTCATCGTGTTCTCGCTCGAGTCCAAGCCGGCCGTCGGCTGACGCGAGGGCGAGAGGGGTGCGTCCCGTCGAAATGTTCGCCCCGGTTGACAGACCCGCGAGAGGCGTGTATCAATCTCCTGACGCTCGGGGCGAAGCGTCCGGCCGACCGCCGGGCGAGACGACACGGGCGGATGACACACCGCTGACAGCCACCCCGCTCGGGTCTTCCGGGCGGGGCGGACATAGGCCGGCGACCGACCCCTTCACCGGGGACGGTCGCCGGCCTATTTTCGTTTCCCCCCGACCGAGGCCGCCGATGCTCAAGTTCTTCCGCCGCCCGACCGGCAAGTCGACCACGCCCGCCCCCCCCGCCGCGGTCGAACCGCTGTCCGCCCCACACCGCCAGCGGTACGCGGTCGAGGTGGCGTACTTCGGCACCGCCGGCGAGATGACCGAATGCCTGGCCGTGCCGGTGGGCGGCCGGCGGGTGGTGCTGTTCGGCGGCGGGCTGCCCCTGCCGGCGGTGGTGAGCGAACTGAGCGACCGCGCCGTCGCCCTGTCGGACGCCGACCCGTTCGCCGGGGCGGTGGCGGCGGTGGGCGGGCTGCGCGACGGCGACACCCTCACCGTGCTGCTGCCGGCCGACTGGTCCGGCCCGCCACCCGAGATGCTGATCGACCACGCCCGCCGCTGGTTCACCAGCCCGCACAGCCGCGAAGACGAACTTCGGGTGGGCTGACGCCTTCCGGCCGACGAACCCGCTCCACCTCCCACCCCGAACGACCGCACTCACCGACCTGGAGTCCGATGACATGAGACTCGTGATCCTGACCGTACTGCTGCTCGGCGGCCTGCTCTGCCCCCCGCCCGCCTCCGCTGCCGACAAACCGGTCGCCGACAAACCGGCGGCGGAGAAGCCGGCCGTCGGCGACCTGTCCAAGAAGTTCGTCGTCATCACCCGCCTGAGCGGGAACGACGTGCAGTCCGACCTGCTGAAGAAGGTGGAGTTCCGCAAGCTCGGCACCCGCGAGTTCCTCGTCGGCGAGTACTGCATCAACGAGAAGGCGGGAGTGGACAAGGAGTGGGAGGGCGTGGAACTGTGGGTGCCGGTGGACGGCATCGAGTCGATGATCGTGTTCGCCGACGAAGCCAAAGCGTGGGGCGCGGTCAAACTTCACAAAGAGAAGGACTGACCCGCCGGAACGCGACGCCACCCCCGCCGCACCCCTCCGGGTCACGGCTCAGCACCAACCCCTCTCGGAGTTCCCTGTGCCCATCAAGACGGCCGACGGCAAGACCCTCGTCACGCTCATCCCCGGCGACGGCATCGGGCCGGAGTGCGTCGAGAGCGCCCGCCGCATCATCGACGCCGCCGGGGTGAAGATCGAGTGGGACGTCCGGCACGCCGGCGAGAGCGTGTTCAAGCAGGGTGTGCCCAGCGGCGTGCCCCAGGAGACGATCGAGAGCATCGGCCGCACCCGGCTGGTGCTGAAGGGGCCGCTCGGCACCCCGGTGGGGTACGGCGAGAAGAGCGCGAACGTGACGCTCCGCAAGCTGTTCGAGACGTTCGCCAACATCCGCCCGGTGCGAGAACTGCCCGGCGTGACGACGCCGTACAGCGGTCGCGGCATCGACCTGGTGGTGGTGCGGGAGAACGTCGAAGACCTGTACGCCGGCATCGAGCACATGCAGACGCCCGGCGTCGCCCAGTGCCTGAAGCTGATCTCCCGCAAGGGGTGCGAGAAGATCGTCCGGCTGGCCTTCGAGTTCGCCCGCAGCGAGGGCCGCAAGAGCGTGGCGTGCGCCACCAAGTCGAACATCATGAAGATGACCGAGGGGCTTCTGAAGCGGACGTTCGAGGAGGTGGCGGAGGAGTACCCGGACATCGAGAGCTGGCACGTCATCATCGACAACTGCTGCCACCAGTTGGTGAAGAAGCCGGAGCAGTTCGACGTGATCGTGACCACCAACATGAACGGCGACATCATGTCCGACCTGACGTCGGCCCTCGTCGGCGGGCTGGGGTTCGCCCCGAGTGCCAACCTGGGCACCGAGGTGGCCATCTTCGAGGCCGTCCACGGGAGTGCCCCGAAGTACGCCGGCAGGAACGTCATCAACCCCACCGCGGTGATCGGCAGTGCGGTCATGATGCTGCGGCACATGGGCGAGTTCGACGCGGCGGCGGAGATCGAACACGCCCTGATCGTGACGATGGAATCGGGCGAGCACCCGACCGGCGACATCGTCGGGTACGACCACCCGAAGGCGACCACCACCACCGCCTTCACGGCCGCCATCATCGCCAACCTGGGCCGGAGGACGGCCAACTTCGCCGTGCGGAGCCACACGCCGATCAAGATGCCGAACCTGCCGGCCGACCCGGTGAGCGTGCGGCCGAAGCAGCGGCGGGTGGTGGGGGCGGACGTCTTCGTGGAATCGCACCTGCTGCCGGCGGAACTGGGACCGAAGCTGGAAGTGCTGGCCGAGGGGAACGCGCTCAAGCTGAAAATGGTGAGCAACCGTGGCACGCAGGTGTACCCGGCGAAGGGGGCGATCACGGACTGCGTGGACCAGTACCGCTGCCGGTTCGTACTGCGGTAGGCTGCCGGCGAACTGCACGAGGCCGCGCTGATGGGACTGCTGAGTAAGGTGGGCAGTCAGTTCCACTGGATGCACGTGGAGAAGCTGCAAGAGTTCGACGGCCAGCCGGGGTTCACGAAGGCGCAGGGCGAGGACTGAC
>JANNVG010000005.1:0-4931 GCA_031414395.1 Fimbriiglobus sp. | reverse complement strand
CGAACGGCGCGACGTGAGTCCGCCGGTGCTTGCGGCGGCCCAAGCACCGGCCGGCTGACGCCAGCCGTTCGCCGTCACTTCTTCTCTTTCACGGACACGTTGTCGAGCGCCGGCCCCTGGTTCTCGTCCTCCGTCTCGGCCGAGTAGAACTCCAGTCCCACCTCGTCGTCGTCGGCGGTGAACTCCCACGTCATCGCCTCCCACCCCATCTTGTCCGTCGTCTTCCCCTTGGCGTCGAAGGTGAACTTCTTCTTCGCCCCGGCCGCCTCCACCCACAGCGACTTCTCGCTCGGCACCCCGCCGGGCGTGACCGCCATCTGGAACGTGACCGTATACTTCTTCCCCTTCTTCACGTCCAGCCGCTGCTTGATGCCGCCGAAGCCCGGTGAGCCGTGCAGGTCGATGCTCCGCTTGCCGTCCCCGGCGACCCACTGGCTGCCGATGTAGTCGATCTTCCCGCGGGTCGTTTTCCACCCTTTGATCTTCGTTGACCCGACCGACAGGGTGTACCACGAGTCCACATCCGGGCCGTCCTCGAAGCTGCCGTTGGTGACCAGTTCGGCCGCCTTCGGCACCGGGGCCGACGGGATCGTGGCGGCGAGGAGAAGGGCGACGGGGAGCATGGCACGGCCTCGGTACGGGTGTGTGGAGTGTAGCTGAGAGCCGGATCGGCGGAAAGCGAGCGTTACGCGGTGTCAGGGCTGCTCAGAGATCGGGTTTGCGTAGGGTGGGTCCAGCGAGCGCCTCGCTCGCGCCGACCCACGCGGGCGGATTCCGTAGGTCGGCGCGACGGAGACCGTCGCTGGACCCACCCGACCCAGCCGTCCCATCCCGCTTCCCTGCGTCGCCCTGTACGCGGGTGAACCAGTGGAATTCGGCACCCCACCCCCGCCGCCCTCGCTCCGCTCGGACGGCGACCCCTCCCCAGACTTGTTAGCCCGACGCGCGAGCGAGGGGCCAGTCAACTCATCGAAGAAACGGGAGCGGCCCGTTCCCAGTCACCTCCTGTTCGTCCGCACAAGCCGTTGGCCCCTCGCTCGCGCGTCGGGCTAACAAGTCTGGGGAGGCGTTGGGATCACCACGCTGCCACTGTCACACCCCGAATCTGCCGCCCGCCGCGCGCCATTCCCCCATCCAGTCGTTACCACCCCACCAGCCGTACCACCTGTCGCGCCGGTGATGCGTCCGGTGCCGTTTGGCCGTGCAGCGACGCCGTTGCGCCTTCCGATGATCGACGCAACTGACACGGTTGTCGCGGTGGAACCCGTCGTTCCCCCGGTCGCCGCGGATTCCCTGACGGGGCCATCTTGCCGAGTCGTTCGGAACTGCCGGTTTAGCCGATTCGACTAAGCCGACCGAACCGCCCGGACCGATGAATCTCCCGTCAGAACCCCCGCCCCCGCCGTCGTGTGAACCCTCCGGTTGCTCGCAACCGGCCGCACCGACCGCACGCGTCAGGTTCCTGCCGCACCCCCCCAACCCCGGCCCCCACCCGCCCGCGAACCCGGGCGAACGGGGCGAGGGCTCCGCCCGCGGACGTCTCACGGACGAGACAGGCCGCCGCGTGAGCCGCCCCGCCGCCGGGCGTGTGCGTTCGAAATGGAGTGCCCATGGCTATGAAAAAGGTGTTCACCACCGGGCAAGTGGCGAAGATCTGTAAGGTCGCCCCCCGGACGGTGTCCAAGTGGTTCGACAGCGGTCGACTGAAGGGGTATCGCATCCCCGGCAGCCAGGACCGCCGAATCCCCCGCGAACAGCTCATCCGGTTCTTGAAAGAGTACGGGATGCCGCTCGGTGATCTGGAAGAGGAGGAACTGCACAAGGTCCTGCTCATCGGCACCGAGAAGATGTTCAACGACCGCCTCAAGGAGCTGCTGCCGGAGGACGAGGACTACAAGTACGAGCTGGCCAGCAGCGGCTTCCAGGCGGGCAGCCTGGCGCACAGCTTCAACCCGGACAGCATCATCATCGACCTGAGCCTGGGTCGCGGCGAGTCGATCCAGATCACCACCAACCTGCGGAAGTTGGAGGCGTACTCGGCCACCCTCATCATCGGGCTGGCCGGCGAGGACGAGGCCGAGCCGGAGAAGCTGAAGGAGTACGGGTTCGACGACGTGTTCAAGAAGCCGTTCGACGTGGCCCTGCTGGGCGAGCGGATTCGGACCGCCGCCGAAGCCAAGCGGGAGAGCTGATCCCCCGACAGCCTCCCGCGTGGTGCGGCGGGGTTCCCCCGACCCCCGCCGCACCCGCCGACCGACCCGGAGCACCGAGAAGGATCTCGGCCCGCGGTCGGTCGGCGCGTTTTTCCGTTTCGGTCGCCGCATTGTGCCCTGCACGAACTCGCTATCATCTCCTCGGAACACAACCCCGCAGGGTGAGGGCGAACATGGCGTCTTCAATCCCGGCCGCTTGCAAACAAGAACTCAGGGCACGCGGCGACGCTCTCAGACTTCGGAATCCCTACCTCTACGATGCCCTGTTCTCGCTCGGTGCTCTTTGGCAGTCACGCAAGATCGTCTTGACGGTGGGCCGGGCGAAGTTCGGCAAGCCGACGCCGGAGCAGACCAACAAACTCGACGCCATCGACGACCTGGCTCGGCTCGACCGGCTGACGGTGCGGGTGCTGAAAGTGACTTCGTGGGACGCGCTCCTCCGCGGGCGGTGATTCAACAGCCACCCGGCGGCTCACGCCGCTCGGCTCGCCAGGAGTTCCCATGAACCGCCGCGCGTTCCTCGCCCTGTCGGCCATTTCCCCGCTCGCCCGCTTCCTGCCGGCGTTCGCCGAACCTTCATCGTCCCCACGGGAGTTGAAGGCCGATATCGCAATCATCGGCGGTGGGGTCGGCGGCATCGCCGCGGCGCTGGGGGCCGCCCGCGGCGGGGCGAGTGTCATCCTCACCGAAGAGTTCGACTGGATCGGCGGGCAACTCACGTCACAGGCCGTGCCGCCGGACGAACACCCGTGGGTCGAAGACCGCGGCTGCACCAAGCTGTATCGCAAGTTCCGCGACGGCATTCGCGGGTACTACGTCAAGCACTACCCGCTGAGCGACGCGGCGAAGAAGGCGAAGGCGCTCAACCCCGGCAACGGCACGGTGAGCAAGCTGTGCCACGAGCCGCGGGTGGCCGTGGCCGTGCTGCTGGAGATGCTCGCCCCGTGGATCACCCGCGGGAGCGTGCGGCTGCTGCAACCGCACCGGGTGGTGAGTGCCGACGTGGCCGGTGACACGGTGAAGGCGGTGGGCGTGAAGAACCTGCACACCGGGCACGTCACGACCATTCTCGCCAGTTTCTTCCTCGACGCCACCGAGTTGGGCGACCTGCTGCCACTGGCCAAAGTGGAACACATCACCGGCGCCGAAGCGAAGAAGGACACGGGCGAGCCGGCGGCGAAGGCGCAGGCCGAGCCGGACAACCACCAGGCGTTCACCTGCTGCTTCGCCGTCAGCCACCACCCCGGCGAAGATCACACCACCCCGAAGCCCGCCGACTACGACACGTGGGCCAAGTACGAGCCGAAGATGACCCCCGCGTGGCCGGGCAAGCTGCTGTCGTGGCAGATGAGCCAGCACAACGACCCGACGAAGGTTCGCAAGGTGGACTTCAACCCGACCGGCCCGACGGCGAACGGCGTGCTCAACCTGTGGACGTACCGCCGGATTGTGGACCGCGCCAACTTCACCGACGATAAGTTCGCCGACGTGTGCCTCGTCAACTGGCCGCAGAACGACTACTGGCTGGGCAACCTGTTCGGGAAAGACGCCGACAAGCACCTCGCCGGCGGGAAGCAACTCAGTCTGAGTTTGCTCCACTGGATGCAGACCGCCGCCCCGCGACCCGACGGCAAGAGCGGCTGGCCGGGCCTGAAATTGCGGCCCGACCTCGTGGGCACCGACGACGGGCTGGCGATGGCGGCCTACGTGCGGGAGAGCCGCCGGATCGCCGCCGAGTTCACGGTGGTGGAACAGCACGTCGGCACCGAGGCGCGGGAGAAGGCGACCGGCAAGAAGCGGGGCGAGATCACGGCCGAGGCGTTCGCGGACACGGTGGGCGTGGGCAGTTACCGCATCGACCTGCACCCGAGCAGCGGGGGCGACAACTACATCGACGTGTCGTCGCTGCCGTTTCAAATTCCCCTGGGGTGCCTCATCCCGAAGCGGGTGACGAACCTGCTGGCGGCGGGCAAGTGCGTGGGCACCACGCACGTTACGAACGGGGCGTTCCGGCTGCACCCGGTCGAGTGGAACATCGGCGAGGCGGCCGGCGCGCTGGCGGCGTGGTGCGTGGCGGGCAAGCTCACCCCGGCAGGCGTGCGGGCCGACGCGACGAAACTGAAGGACTTCCAGGCCCAGTTGGTGAAACACGGCGTGGAGTTGGAGTGGCCGGCGGACATCGCGGTGAAGTTCCGTTAGGGTGGCCCGCTCTCTCCGAGAGTGGGTTCTGATGCCGACCCGCACACCAACATCCGATCTGGAACCCATGCTCCGCGCCGCCCTCATCTACCTGGCCGTCCTCCTGGCCATGAGCATCGCCACCATCCTGGTCTACTGGTGGGACAAGCGGCGGGCACAGAGTGGCGGGCGGCGGATCCCGGAGAACGTGCTCCACCTGCTGGCCGTGGGTGGCGGCTGGCCGGGCGCGTGGTGGGTGCAGCAGCGACTCCGCCACAAAACGAAGAAGGCGTCCTTCCTGACGGTCTTCTGGCTCCTGGTCGCGGTCCACTTGGTCGTGGTCGGCGCGCTGACCTTCCTGCTGTTCGTGTGACGACGCCACCGGCAGGAGCTACGGAGTTCTCCACGGCCGAGACGGAGCAGGAGAACTGCGGCCCGGCGCTCGACCACGTGTCGGTGAAGTTGAAGTCGTGAGGCGGGTGGGTGTGCTCTGCTCGCTCCGCGAGCGGCATCGAAAAGACCGCTCGCGGAGCGAGCAGA
>JANNVG010000004.1:0-3220 GCA_031414395.1 Fimbriiglobus sp. | reverse complement strand
CCTCTTTATCGAATTTCGAGCCGAATGCGTACTCGTGGTAGTTCGCGTAGCCCCAGGCGTCGGAGAGGGTCTCGAAGCGGTTCGCCTTGCCGTCCTTTTTCGTGTCCGTCACGCGGGTCAGTTCGCAACTCTGCGTGACGTAGAACGCGCCGTCCTTGTAGGCCAGCCCGAAGATCTCGTCCAGGCCCGTGGCGTACAGCTTGAACTTCGGGTCCGGCTTCTTCGCGTCGAGGCCGTCGATGATGTGGATCTCGCCGTGCCGGGTGCCGACCGCCATGCGGCCATCGGGCAACTGGCAGAACGCCCCCGCTTCGACCACCAGGTCTTTCGGGATCGGCAAACTCACGATCGGGTAATACTCGCGCTCCCGCTCTTCCGTGCCCCAGCGGTCGCCGACGTCCTCGGCGCGGACGGTGGACGCACCCAGGACACAGGCCGCGAGCAGCAGAGCGATCAAGTTACGGGCGGGGGTCATACGTCAGTGTCCGTGTGGATTTGCCTTTGGGGAGGTCGAACTTGAGAAGGAGTTCCGACACGTTCGGGTCGGCGGTCGCACGCACGACGGTGGGCACCTTCGGGACGGCCAGCGTCAGGTCGGGCCGCTTGAACACCTCGTTCGAGTCGGTTTCGATCGCCCCGGTGAGCGCCCGGAACCACACGGTGCCGGCCTTCGGGGCGACGAACGTCAGGGTGCGTTCGAGCCGCGGGGTCTTGTCCCCTTTCACCACAACGGAGCGGTCTTCGACCTTTACGTCGCCGGTCATGTAGAAGAACGTGGGCACGGAGGCGTCGTCGAGTTCGTACCCCTTGAACTGGTAGCCGAGGTTCTTCGGGTAGAGCGGGTCGGGGTTCTCACGCACCTCTTTGGTCATCACCGGGCGAAGGGGCCACGCGGCCTTCTCGTCCTTGAGTTCGGCGAACGACACGTCTTGTGCGAGAGCGACCACCTTGCCGAGCGGGTTGAACCCGCCCGACCCCTGCCCGCCGCGATCCACCCGCACGTACTCCCCGTGCCAGAGTGCCGTCAGCGTGCCCGTCTCGGCGTTGAAGGCGTAGTTCAGCTTCTCCGGGAAGCCGACGGCGATGCCACGGAAGCCGGCCACACCGCTCCGCCCGCGGTACGTCCGGGCGGTGTCGGTGACGGCCAACTTCGTCTCGGTGCCGCGAACGCCGGCCGGATCTTGCGCCGACGTGCCGAGTGACAGGTAGTACCAGATGGCTTGGATCTGTTTGTCTGTGTCGCCGTTCAGGATGGTGTCGTGGACGGCCTTCCCGTCGGGCCAAGAGGTGGGCATGACGATCCGCGGGCGGTAGGCGTTCGGGTCGCGGACGAAGTGGTAGAACCAGCTCGGCTGGAGCCGCTCGGTGAACGTCAGCAGGTCAATGCCCGCCTTGGCCGGCTTCTTCCCGTTGAACGTGTGGCAGGCGGCGCAATTCAGCCCCTTGTCGCCGACCAACTCCCGCCCGCCGGCCCGCAGTTCCTTCTCCCGCGCGTTCTCCTTCTCGTTTCGGCCCTCCGCCTTGGGCAGCGCGAACTCGACCACCTTCACGCTGTCGAGTTTGGCGAACAACTCGGGCAGGTGCCGCAGGTTGGGCTCGCCGAACTGCGGCATGCGGGTCCCCATGTACGGTCGCACGGCGTCGCCGTCGAACAGCACTTTTTTCATGGTCACCGGCTTCAGTTTGGCACCGGCGAGAGTGAGCGGCGGCGGCAGGCGGCCGTCGTCGCCGAGTTCCTTCTCGGCGGAGGTGAAGTGGGCGTTGCGGTCGGCCGCCACCCCGCCGTAGTCGTCGCGGGCGTGGCAGGCCGTGCAGTTGAACGCCGCCAGTGTCGTCGCCATCCGCACCTTGTCGGACGGCGGCTCGGGCTTCGCTGCCAGTGCGGCCTGGATCGCCTTCCGCTGCTCGTCACTCAGGTCGAATCGTGGTGCATTGCCAGGCTTGTCGGCCATGCACCCTCGGGAGGTGTCGGATGTTGCCAACTCACCGATCGGCTTCGCGGCGGGGATGTCACCCAGTTTGTGGCACGCCGCACAGTTCAGCCGCTGGAAGTGCTCCTTACCGGCGGCCACCAACTTCTCCTGCGGCTTCAGCGGCATCGTCATCGCATCGGTCTTCCCGATGAGGTAGCCGGCGACTGCCTTCGCCTCGGCGGGGGTCAGTTTCATGTCCGGCATCCGACCGGACGGCCGCACGCGGGTGGGTTGGAAGAGAAACTCGCCGAGCGCGGCGGCGCTGTACTTCCCGCCGACGTGAGCCAGTTCGACCACGCCGTCACGCAGCACTTCTTTCCCGGCGTCATCCCGCGGCGAGTGACAGGCCACGCACCCGACCGTGTGGAAGAGTGACTTGCCGTCGGCGATGTCTTTCTCCGCGACCGCCTGCCGTTCGAACTTCTTGGCGGACTGTGAAACGAGGAAGTGCGTGAGGGCTTCGGCGACTTTCTCCCGCTGGTCGGCCGGTTCGTTCGCCAGCAGGTCCGGCATGGTGCTGCCGGCGTTGGCCGCCCCAGGGGCGGCGATGAACCGCCGAAGGAACTCCGGCGACACCCGCGATCCGACGTCGGACAGGTCCGGGGCGGCCCGATCGAGTGACGGCGGCGCGTCCTTGCGTGTGTGGCAGGCGGCACACTTCAACTCGCCGACGAGCAGGTGCCCGACTTCCGCCTCGGTCAGCGGGTGTTTCTTCTTCGGGCCGATCACGTCCTCGTCGGTCGGCGGGGGGAACTTCGCAAGGCCGGGGATGACCGGGGCGGCGGACGCCGACGAGAAGGTGAGTAGGACGACCAGCAAAGGGACGGCAATCGTTCTCACTTCAACTCCTCGACGCCGTTTTGAATAGGGTTCGGAACACGAAACCTGAGGCGGGTGTCGGAGGCCACGTGACCGACTCACTCGGGGGCAGCCCGTGGGTCTCGATCCCGTTGCTTGTCGGCCCGGTCGGGTTGGCGAGCCGTTGCACCCCCCACCAGCGGCCGGTCACGTCCACCACCTCGCAGAACGGCCAGGGCTTCGACGGCCCGCCGGTTTTGGTGAACAGCCGGAGGCGTCATCGCGGGCCAGGGGGAAGGTGTTCGAGGAGGTATCGCGTCATGAGCATTCGCAGGTGGACCGGGGTGCCTTTGCCTTCGCGCAAGCCGTGGTCCCGGTTGGGGTAAGCCATGTAGTCGAACCTCTTGTTCAGTTCGATCAGCCGGTCCACCAGGCTCTCGGTTATTTGC
>JANNVG010000003.1:0-5457 GCA_031414395.1 Fimbriiglobus sp. | reverse complement strand
GCCCGCCGGTCGTCCACCGCCCGCGAGACCACGCGAACACGGCCACCACCGGGCGGGGTTCCTTCGCTTGCGGCACGTCGGCCAGCGGGCCGTCGGGCGTCGGGTCGAACTGCACCATCACCGGCGTCACCGCCCAGCCGGGGCCGAAGAGCGGTTCGCCCAGCGGCTCGCAGTTCACCCACGTCAGCCCCCGCGGCTTACCCGCCGCCGCCGCGGTGCGGAACCACTCGGCCAACAGTGCCGCCCGATTCGCGCGGAATTCGGCCGACGGGTCGGGGCGGCGGAACAGCGTGCGAACCCAGGCGAGCATGAGGAGAGTGTACGCGGCCGAACCGCACGTCACGCCACCGAGCCGCCGCGGTCCAGCCGCACCGTCACCGGCTTGCCGTTCATCCGCACGCCGTTGAGCGTGCTCACCACGTAGTCGGCGATGCCGCCGGGCACATCGACCAGGCTGAACCGCTCCATCACGTCCATCGTGCCCAGGTCGCGGGCGGGCACGCCCAGCTCCTCGGCGAACACGGCGGTCAGTTCCCGTTTGCCGACGCCGGATGCACGCCCGGCGCCGATCCACACCCGCGTCATGCCGCGCGGGCCGTGGCCGTTGGTGTTGGCGTTGGTGTTGCCGCTGACGGCCGGTTTCGGCCGCGGGGCGTCCAGCTTCGGCCGGGCCATGCCCATCGTCCGCGGGGCGCGGGTGGGCGCGGCCGGGGTCGAGGCGCCCACCACTTCCGGGTCGTTGTCCACCGGCTGCGTGGCCTTCGACAGCAGCGCCACCGCCGCCGCCGCCACGTCCGCCGGGGAGAATTCGGCCAGCAGCGGTTCGAGCATCTTCTTCACGTCATCCAGCCCGCCGGCGGCGATCGCCTGACGCAGGCCGTCGGTCAGCCCGCCCAGTTGCTTCGCCCGCACCGTCGCCTTGCCCGGCAGGTTCGAGGTGGTCATCCGCCGGCCGGTCATGCGCTCCACCTGGCCGAACATCCCGCGCTCCCGCGGGTCGACCAGCGTGATCGCCACCCCCTCCCGCCCGGCCCGGCCCACCCGCCCGATGCGGTGGACGTAGGTCTCGGCCATTTCCGGCAGGTGGAAGTTGACGACGTGCGACAGGTGGCCGATGTCCAGGCCGCGGGCGGCCACGTCGGTCGCCACCAGCACCCGCACCACCCCGCCGCGGAACCGCTCCATCACGCGGTCGCGCTGCTCCTGGTTCAGCCCGCCGTGGATGGCCTCGGGGCGGAACCCGCGGGCGGTGAGGGCCGACGACAGCCCGTCGGCGTCGTTGCGGGTGCGGACGAACACGATGGCGGACGCCTCCGGCTCGCTGCCCAGCAGGCGGGCGAGGGCGAGCGGCTTGTCCGACATGCGGACGTGGTACACCAGCTCCTTCACCTTCGGCGTGGCGCCGGAGGCCGTCGTCGGGGCGGCGAGCTGCACCTTCACCGGGTTCGTCTGGTGCTTGGCGGCGATGGCGGCGATCCGCGGCGGCATGGTGGCCGAGAACAGCACCGTCTGGCGGCCGGCGGGGGACGCCGACAGCAGCGCCTCGATGTCCTCGGCGAAGCCCATGTCCATCATCTCGTCGGCTTCGTCCAGCACCACCGTCATCAGCCCCGACAGGTCGAGGGAGCCGCGGCGGAGGTGGTCGTGCGCGCGGCCGGGGGTGGCCACCACCACGTCGGCGTTCATGCGGAGCGCCCGCACCTGCTCGGAGAACCCGGCCCCGCCGTACACCGGCACCACCTTGATCTTGTGCGCCTTACCGTACCCGCTCATGGCCTTCGCCACCTGGATGGCCAACTCGCGGGTGGGCACCATCACCAGGGCGGCGGGCTTGCGGCGGTCGCGGGCGGGGTCGGCGGACAGGCGGTGAACGAGCGGCAGGGCGAACGCGGCGGTCTTGCCCGTGCCGGTGGCGGCGACTCCGACGAAATCTTTGCCGGCGAGCAGCGGCGGGATGGCCTGGGCCTGAATGGGCGTGGGGGTGGTGTACCCGGCGGCGGTCACGGCGTCGGCGAGGTCGGTGGCCAACCCCAGGGCGGCGAACGGAGAAACGGTCGGACTGTCGGTCACGAAACGAGCCTTCCCGCCGGGGATGCCGGCGGTGTGCGGGGGATGCGAACTGGTGCCCCCGGAGTGCGAACCGCAGACGTGCGGGCAGAGGAGCGTGCGTTCAGCAGAAGTACCTATCATACGCGGCGGGCAAGCCGGACAAGGGGGAATCGGGCGGAAATCGGAACGGGGTGTGCCGTGGGTCTGGCGAACCACCCGCCGGGTTCACTCGGTTCGGGCCGGGGTCGGTGCGCACGTGACGAGGAGAGGGGAAAGTGGTGACACTGACACGAATCCGCCTGACCGCCCTCAGCGGGTCAGCGTGAACGCGAGGGCGAGAGCCGCCACGCACAGGCCGAGTGCCAGCGCCCCCGCCAGCAGCCGCGGCCACCACCGCCGCGGGGCCGTCGGCGACCGCACGAGCGTCGGCTGCGGCACGCGGACGGTGTCTTGCGGCGGCAGCTCCGGGCGGGAGGTCGGCAGTTCGGTGGTGAGTTGTTTCGGCGGGATGCGGACGGTCGGCGGGTCGGACGTGTGAACCGGGCCGGGCGTCGTCGGCGTGCCCTCCGGCGGGGTGTCGTCGCTCAGCCGGTCGAGGCGGGCGAACAGGAGGTCGGCGAACGCCGGGTCGGCCCAGCGGGCGAGCAGGTGCGCGACGGCGGCGGGCGTGGGCGGGCGGCGGGCGGGCCGGTGGGCGAGCATGGCGGCGACGACGGCGGACAACTCTTCGGGCACGTCCGGGCGGAGGTGGTGGACGGGCGGCGGGACGACGTGCGGCTTGCCCCGCACGCGGTCGAACACGTCGGCCTCTTGGAACGGCGGGTGGCCGGCGAGCAAGAAGTACAGGGCGCCGCCGAGCGCGTACACGTCCGCCCGGCAGTCCACCGCCGACCCGTCGCTGATCTGCTCCGGGGCGATGTACGCGGCCGTGCCGAGCAGGTGCTTGCCGCTGACGGACGCACCGGCCGGGTTGCGGGACAGCCGCACCAGCCCGAAGTCGAGCACTTTCAGTTGGCCGTCGCGGGCCAGCAGCAGGTTGGCCGGCTTCACGTCGCGGTGGACCAGCCCGGCGTCCCAGGCGTGTTGCAGGGCAAGCGCCGCCTGCCGCCCGCACTCGGCCGTCGCCTCGGCGGTGAACGTGCCGCCCAGCGCCACCGCCGCCTGGAGGCTGACGCCGTCCACGTACTCCATCGCCAGGAACGGCGGGCGGTCGGTGCAGCCGGGGTCGTACTCGAACACCCGCACCACGTTCGGGTGAGACAGCCCGGCGACGACGGCCGCCTCGCGGCTCAGGCGGGCGCCCGCCTGCGGGTCGTCGGCGTGGTCGGCGTGCAGCACCTTCACCGCCCGGTGCTCGCCCGTCGGCGTGTGCTCGGCCAGGTACACCCCGCCGGCCCCGCCCTCGCCCAGCCGGGCCAGCAGGTGGTAGTCGGCCAGCACCAGCCCGTCGGCGCGGCCGTCCAGAATCTCGTCCGCCTGGAAGCGGGTGAGCAGGCCGCAGGCGACGGCCCGGTCGGCGACGCGCACCGCGGTGAGCGCCACCTGCCCGCGGACGGTGGTGACGAACCCCTTCAGGCGTGCGGCGTCCACCAGCCGCTGTTCGCGGACGGCGGAGACGAACTCCTGCGGGGTCTGAAGGGTGGGCATCGGAATTCGGGTGGCGACGGAGTCGTGCGACTTTAGAACACGCCGCCGACCGATTCGGCCGGTCGGGCGGGATTTTCCGGGGCGTGCCGGCGATCCGGGCGGGGATCGCGTGCTAGGGTTGCCGGCTCGCGCTCCGCTACGGGAGACCGTCTATGCTCCGCCGTCGTCCGCCGGCCCGCCGCCGCGGCACCGCCACCGTCGAATTGGCCCTGGTGATGACGTTCATCGTCGTCCCACTCACCCTCGGCCTGTGGGAGATGGGGCGGTACGTGCAGGTGCAACAGATGGTGGCGAACAGCGCCCGCGAGGGCGCCCGCATGGCCGCCCAGGCGGTGACCATCAACAGCGTAGGGTCGAACACGCAGATCGTCACTCAGGTGGTCAACCCGAGCGCGAACGCGGCCAAGGTGCCGAGCGTGAAGGGGGCGGTCATGCAGTACCTGGCCGGCCAGGGGCTGGGCAACCTGCGGTACGAGGACGTGGACGTGACGTTCACCTTCCTGCCGGCCCAGCCGGGCGACCCGGCGATGGTCGGCACGCCCGGCACCCTCGAGCCGTACCAGGGCATCCAGAACCAGCGGTTCCGGGTGATGGTGACCATCTCGGACGAGACGACGCCGGGGTCGGGCACGCTCAAGCCGGTCGGCAGCCGCCCGCTCCGCGAGCGGGTGCTGTGGACCACCCTCGGGTTCGTCCGCCCGGACACCGTGCGGTATCAGGTGGAGTGGGTGATGATGCTCGACCGCCCGTTCACCCTGAACGCCACCATGCCCACCTGGTGACGGGTGGGTCGGGCGAACCGCGGGTGTGAACCCGCGGGTGACTGTTGCGTACCCAGGCGGCTGACGCCGCCGGTTCACCGAGCCGGAGAGTTGCCATGCGTCGGAACACCCAGCGTCGTCGCCGCCGCCTGCGGAGCGGGGCCACGCTCGTCGAGACGGCCCTGGTGCTGTCCCTGTTGCTCCTGTTCCTGTTCGGCATCTTCGAGTACAGCCGCTTCCTGCTGGTCAACCAGATGCTGGCGAACGCCGCCCGCGACGGGGCCCGCTACGCCTCCACCAACGTGGACAAGGGGAGCAACTTCGTCACGGTGGACGACGTGAGCGGCAAGGACTGCATCCGGGATTACGTCCTCCTGGAGTGCAAGGGGGCGGACAAGTGGGTGGAGAACTTCACCGTCGAGGCGTTCCCGTGTGACAGCTCGGACGTGAGCGGGGCGTACGCCAACCCGCCGCAGCTCAAGCCGAAGACCGGGTGGCCGACGACGGTCCCGTGGAACGAGGCGTCGTTCACCGACCGCCTGGCCGTGCGGATCACCTGCACGTACCGCCCGGTGCTGCCGGTGGTGTGGCTGCCGCAGGGCGGGCAGAGCGGGTTCGTCGTCGGGTTCTACGGCAGCAACAGCAACGCCGTGCCGCTCACCATCGTCGCCGCCACCGGGTCGGAAGGGTAGTCGTCGTGGCCCGCTCGCTCCGCGAGCGGCGTTCGGATTCCGCTCGCGGAGCGAGCAGACCACATTGATTCCGGAGACACCGCCGTGCGCGTCCGCCTCACGTCCGCCCGCCGCCGCGGGAACATCCTGCCGCTGTTGGCCCTCACCGTCACCCTGCTGTTCGCGTTCGTCGCGCTGGCCATCGACGTGGGCGTGCTGACCATCGCCCGCACGGAGGCGCAGAACGCGTGCGACGCGGGCGCCCTGGCCGGCGCGCGGGTGCTGAACAACCGCCCGGGGCACCTGGACAACGACAAGTCGGACGCCAA
>JANNVG010000002.1:0-4961 GCA_031414395.1 Fimbriiglobus sp. | reverse complement strand
CAGGTCGAGGATCGTGCGCGGCTCGTCGAAGCCCACCCATCACTCCAGGTAGCACTTGTCGGCGGCGCGGGAGTAGGTCGCCTCCAGGTCAATGGGTACGGCGAGGTGAACGGTAAGCGGCAGCGACACCGCCGGCAGCGGTTGACCGACCGTCAGCGGTTCCGACCACACTGCCAGGAACCGCCCTTCCGGGGGCATCGTCTCCCCCATCCGGTAGACGACAGCGGACGGGGCGGGTGGGGCCGGGAGTTCCGCCTCCAACTCGGTGGCGAACCGCTGCGGGAAGGAGAACGCGAGCGGTCGGCGGTGAACGTCCACGAGCATCAGATGAACGCCGTGATGCAGGTAACTCAGGTACTGGGTGGTGTAGTAGTCCCGCGACTCCGGCCGGTCCTTGTTCCGCGGGGAGATGAGTTCGATGGCTGCCACCAGCCGGCCGTCCCGCTCCACCTGCACCGACGTCTCCTGGTCGAGCGTGCCGATGAGCACTTCGGCGTCCGGTTCGCGGTACGCCCCCACCCCCGCGGTGCCGTTCGCGTGATGCCCGTTCGCCACCCCGACATCCGGCCGGTGCCGGCTGCCGCCGATGGCCAGCCGCGGGCTGGACCCGAGGAACACCTGATACGGCGGCGGCAGGGAGTACCGGAGGACGGAGGCGATCTCCGTCATCCAATAGGTGTGAAACCCGTCGAAGTTGTCGCGGTCGGTCCAGTCGTGCAGCGGCATGTCGGCCTCCGGGGTCGCCCACTGCAGGTCATCGTATCACACCCGCTGTTCGTGCTCGACCGCCTCCGGCAGCGCGTTCGCCCGGTCGTCGGTTCGCAACAACCCCTTCACCGCCAGTTCGCGGTTCGTGCGGTCAGCTCGACACGCTCTTCCGCGAACTCGGCCGCGCACCCGAAGGCGGGTGACGGCCGGTCGCGGCGTGGGCATTCAGTGCGCGGCGGGTTTGTCTTCAATGACGGGGATGGCGCTGCCGATGATCGCGCCGCAGATCGCGCCGAGCAGCGCGAACGCGGCCACCGCCGACACCACCACGAGGTAGTCGGCCGGGTCGGTCGTCGGCGGTTGCGTCGCCCCCTGCCCGACGGCGATGAGCGTGCCCAGCGCCGAGGCGACCGCCGCCCCCACGCCGGCCCCGTTCTTCCACAGCGACTTGTCCTGCGCCGGTGCGGTCGGCGTCGTGTGAGTGGCGTGCGTGGCGTGCGTGGTGTCGGCCATGGCTGCTCCCGAAGAGTGTGATTCGATGACGCAGACTTATGGACGCGACCGCTTCCGTCCACCCGCCGCTCACGGGCCGACGCGCTTCATCTTCACCTGCCCCTTCACCCACTCGAACGCCGCCCGCCGGTGCCCGCTCGGGTGCAATTCCAACACGTCGGCCGATTGAATCTCGCACGCCACCGCCGCGAAGTGCTCGAACGCGATGGCGTCGTCCGCCGGCGGCTTCGGCGGGTAATCGAACGGGGCGCCGGGCGGCACGTCGGCACCGGGCACGGTGGTGCCCGCATACGTCGCCCGGCTGTGCGGGGACAGGGCGTCGAACTCGCGGCGGGCGAAGGCGTCGGCGTGGTGGACAATGGCGGTGGTGCGGAGGCGGAGTTGCAGGCGGTCGTCCGGGTCGTGGAAGAGGAACCCGCAGTGCGGGTTCCGCCGCAGCTCGGCCACCTTCGCGCTGCGGGTGTCGGTGTGGAACACCAGCAGGCGGGCGACCTCGTCGAACCGCCGCAGGACGACGACCCGTGCTTCGGGTGTGCCGTCGGCCGACACGGTGGCGACGACCGGCCAGCGGAAGGCGTGCGTGGGCGTGGTGGCGCCGGCGTGCAGCCAGCGGCCGAGGCGTGCCCAGGTGCCGACGGGGTCGGTCAGGTCGGCCAGGGCGAGAACGGGGCGGTCGGTAGACGGGGAGATGTCGCGCATGGTTCGCCGTCCCTGAGTCGTGGCCGACGGTCCCCCGCACCCCGGCGTCACCGACGCCCGCGAGTCGCCCGACCCCTGACAGGGGGCCGGGGGTGCGGTCCGTCACCGTCACTTGATACCGTATATCGAATCGACCCCGCGGATGAGCAGCATCCCGCCGGACACGGCCGGGGACGACCAGAACATGTCCTTGCCCAGGGTGTTCGTGCCCAGCACCTCGAACGAGCTGCCGGCCTTGATGACGTGCGTGGTGCCGGTCTCGTCGATGGCGAACACCTTGCCGTCGTAGGCCCACGGGGACGCCCAGAACGCGCCCGCCTTCGGCAGCCGCTCCTTGCTGTACTTGGCGTCGCCGGTCTTGGCGTCGAAGCAGCTCACCGTCCCGCCGTTGCGGTCGAACGTGTACACCAGTCCGTCGTACACCAGCGGGCTGGCCGCCGACGGCATTGCCTTCGCCACGCTCCACGCCACGCCCTCGCTGTCCTTCTTGCCCTCCTTCGGGGTGATGTCGCCCTTCGCCCCCGGCTTCACCGCGAACAGCGTGCCCGACAGGGTGGTTCCGCCGCCGCCCGGCCGACCGCCACCGCCGCCACCGAACCCGCCGCCACCGCCCATGCTGGAGCCGACGTACAGCAGGTCTTCGGTGCCCACCGGCGTGGTGTTGCACTGCCCGCCGCCGCCGACGGTGATCGCCCACACCTCCTTGCCGGTCGCCGGGTCGTACCCGCGGATCTTCTGCGGGGCGACCACCACCAGGTCGGTGCGGGCTTTCGTCTTCCAGATGTACGGCGTACTCCAACTGGTCTTCTCGGCCCGCTTCTCCTTCCACTTCTCCTCGCCCGTCTTGGCGTCGAACGCGATCAGGAACGACTCCTTCTCGTTGTCGCACTGCACGAACACCCGGCCGTTATGCACCGCCGGCGAACTGGCCGTGCCCCAGTTGTTCGTGGACGGGAACGCGCCGACCTCCTTCTTCCACACCTCTTTCCCTTTCAGGTCGAAGGCGGAGACGGTGCCGCTGGCGGCGAAGTAGGCGTACACCCGCTCGCCGTCGCTCACCGGCGTCTCGGTGGCGAACGTGTTGCTCCCGTGGGTGCCGTACTTCGGCTTGCCCACGGCCGCCTTCTCGCTCCACAGCTCTTTGCCGGTCGCGCGGTCCAGGCACACCACCTTCCACGTGTACTCTTTGTCCGGCCCGCCGCCGCCCCCGCCACCGCCGGGGAACCCGCCGCCACCACCCGGCGGGCGACCGCCACCGCCGCCACCGCCGAACCCGCCACCGCTCCGCGGCTTCGGCTGCCCGTCGGCGACGGCGGTGGTGACGAACACCTTGTCGCCCACCACGATCGGGCACGACCACGCCACCCCCGGCACGCTCACCTTCCAGGCCACGTTCTTGTCGGCCGACCACTCGGTCGGCAAGCTCTTCTCACTCGACACGCCGGTGCCGTCGGTGCCGCGGAACTGCGTCCAGTCGGCGGCGGGGGCGAGGGCGGCCGAGGCGGTGAGGCCGACGGCGGCGGCGAACAGGCGGACTTTCATGCCGACTCTCCGGTGAACGGGAACGAGCCCAGGGGCATGGTCGCGGGCGGGTGGTGAAGGGGCGATGAGGAAGGGCGACTCGCAAGCGAGGGGCCAGTGGCTGTTAGCCCGACGCGCGAGCGAGGGGCCAGCCGGCCACGCGGACACAGGTGCGCCTGTTCGTTTGTGACGAGTTCCACCTGTCCGCGAAGTCTCCGGCCCCTCGCTCGCGCGTCGGGCTAACAAGCGGCTGGCCCTGCACCAGCCCATCAGTAACCGCCAATTCTCTCTTGCCGCCGCGGGCGACCGCGGGTATTCGCCCGCCCATGCGAGTTGCGATCCTCTGTGCGCTGCTGGCGGCCGGTCAACCGCCCGTGGCCGAAGTGCCGCCCCTGCCCCTGCCGCCGCCCGATGAGGGGACGGTAGTGGAACAACCCGTCGTCCGACCGAACCTCCGCCTCACACTCGGCGGGGAGTTCGGCCCGGCGTTCGGCGGGTCGGGGCTGTGGCGGGCCGGCACACTGTCGCCCCCGCGGGCGTTCGGCAACCGCCCGCAGTTGTTCCCCATTCCCACCGCCGAATACGCCGGCGACGTGAAGTACAACCACTCGCTCGCCGCCCGCGTGGTGGCCGGGTACACGTTCGAGTACCTGCCGCTGACCGCCACCGGCTCGTGGGAGACCTACCACCGCCACGCCGAGACGCTGCTCCTGGGTTACAACCCGGACGTGGCCCCGCTGCTCGGCGGGCTGAACGAGTACAACGAGCGGGTCCGCCGCCCGCGGGGTGACTGGACGCCCACGACCGACGACCTGTTCGTGTGGGACTCGCCGAACGACCCGCCCGAAGGCAACCACCGCGACTTCCCCCGCTTGCAAATGCGGAACGTGCCCCAGCCCGAGCAACACCGCCTGCGGTCGCGGGTGACGGCGAACGTGGCCGACTTCACCCTGGCGTACAAGGTGTGGACGCCGCGGGAGGCGAAGGGGGTGGAGTATCGGGTGCTCGGCGGCGGGCGGTTCGGCGGCTTCTTCGCCGACGACGTGGCCGTGAACGCCACGCACGAACAGAGCGCGAGCAACTGGTACGGCGGGTTCGGGCCGCACGGCGGGGTGCGGATCGACTACCGCTTCGACAAGCGGGAGGACTCCGACCCGGTCGGCTTCCGCCTGTGGGGGGAGGTGCGGGGCGGGGCGCTGTACGGGCAGGTGGTGCAGCGGTTCCGCGAACTCGACCGCACGGCGTCGGCCGACCCGTACCGCGAGCTGGTGCTGCGGGCCGACCGCACGGTGCCGTTCGTGGCCGCCGAGAGCGGGTTCGGGCTGTTCGGCGCGAAGGGTGGGTGGATCACCGTCGGCGTGCGGTACAGCCACTACTGGGGCGTGGGGAACGTGGGCGACTCGCGGCTGAACTTCGCCGCCGTCGCCGGCTTCCTCGGTCTGGGCGTCGGCTTCTGATCCGGAAGTGCTCTGCTCGCTCCTCGAGCGGACTACTTCAACCCGCTCGCGGAGCGAGCAGAG
>JANNVG010000001.1:0-1574 GCA_031414395.1 Fimbriiglobus sp. | reverse complement strand
CGCGGCAGCAGCATCTTGCTCTTGATCTCCATCAACGTGGCGGCCAGCACCAGGAAGTCGCCGGCCCCTTCCACGTCCAGTTCGGTCATCACCTTCAGGTGTTCGAGGAACTGGTCGGCCACCGCCGCGAGCGGCAGCTCGGTCACGTCCACCTCCTCCTTCTTGACCAGATAGAGGAGCAGGTCGAGCGGGCCGTGGAAGGTGTCCAGGTGAACGAGGTAGCTCATGGCCGACGCGGACACCGGGGGGGTGTTGGTAACATCGGCAAACCGGGCACAGGCAGTGCAGCCGAACCCACTCGTACCAGATTGCGTTGATGTTCGGCTGTAGCCGGGGTCTGTGACCCCGGTCGGACCGGCCTCACAGAGGCCGGCTACAGCAAGAGATCGATGCAACCTGGTATCACACGGTGTCGATGTCGCCGTCCGGGCGGTTCACCTCGAACGCCTTGTTCATCACCTTGCGGAACAGTTTGGTCATGCCGATGATGCCGAACACGATGCCCACGATGTACGACGGCAGGGTGAAGACGGTCGGGCAGCAGGTGATGAAGTACTGCGGGCCGAAGAAGCCGAGCAGGCAGGCGAGCAGGTAAATGGGCACGCACGCGGCGAAGCAGGCGGCGATGCTCAGCCGGCGGTTCTTCACCTTTTTCATCTCCATCCCGCCGAACGCCTTCACCCCGCCCATCAGGATGCCCGACACGCCCAGGCCGATGGTCATGGCCACCACCTCCCACGACAGCCCGCCGGGGCCGCCCCCCCCGCTCGACACGCCCAGGCCGATCAGCACGCCGATCAGGATGTACAGCCCGCCGAACACCACGTCCACCCAGCCGAGCACCATCAGCCCGCCGCCGGGGGAGGCCAGATCCCGCTTCGCCTGCCACACCCACGCCTTCGGGTCCGACGACTCGTACGGGTCTTCGTCGCGGTAGCCCCGCCGCCGCGGGCGGTCGTACTCGTCGTCGTCGGACCGGCTGCGGCGGGAGTCGCTGCGGCGGGAGTCGCTCCGCCGCCAGGTCGGTTCGTCGTCGTCCCGCCGCGACGACCGCCGGTCGCCCCGCCGCTCCGGGTCGTCCGCCCGAAACACCTGCTGGCACATCGGGCACTCGACCTTGTGGCCCAGGTCGTCCGCCGTCACGCTCACGTCCCCGCGGCACGCCGGGCACTTGAGCACGACCGGCGCGTTGCCGCGACGGGAGGGGGACTCCGGGGGTGGGGGGGCGGTGGACGCGCGCGGTTTGGCGACCGACGGCCGCGGCGGTTCGGACGACGGCTCGGACGACGGCTCGGTTGGCAACGGCGGCGGCGCATCGGTAGCAGCCGACGGCGAAACGTCGGCGGGCGGTGGCGGTTCCGGCGGCTTGTCGGCGGGGCGTGTGGCCACGAACTGCGTGAGACAGCCGGGGCATTCCACCCGGTGCCCGATGTCGTCCGGGTTCAGGTCGAGTTCGGCACGGCAGTTCGGGCAGGCGACCACGGGCACGGCGGCACTCCGGCGGGCTTGGACCGAGATTAGGTGTACGAACCGGGGAACCCTCGCACATCCGCCCGCCGCTGGCCAACGGGTGG